>CAZEWY010000175.1:0-7287 GCA_964515945.1 uncultured Cellvibrionaceae bacterium | reverse complement strand
GTACACTTTACTCACCACTCACCACTCACCACTCACCACTCACCGCTCACCACTCACCGGGGCTCAAGCCAGTATTTTATTCAGCCGCAATCCTATCCGATTGCACGTGACGTCCAGACCGGATAGATCAGCCTCTATCCCGGGCACTTGGCTCCAGCGCACAACTGTCGCCATGGCCTGCAAAACCGGGGCATGGCCATGGGAAGACGCCAGAGTGACCTGAACCGGGGAGCCCATCGACAGACTTGCCTCCTCCATCTCCATGTCGACCAGCATACCGCCGCCGCTCAGGTCCCGGCAGATTCCCACGCGAGGGCTATCTTCACCCGCGAGCAATATCTCGACCGGCGAATCGATGTGCATACGGAGAAAGTCGCGTTTTTCTGTATAGTCGCGGTTATATATTTGCATGATCTGTTCGCTCCCATCATTGTTGAATATGCGGCCCGCACGGAAAACGATTTCTTCTATCGGGCGCCGCCCGGCGGAAATAGCCGCCTCTGGTTGCGTGTCCGATAATATAAGAGTAGTGTTCGCCTATTCTGAAAATATTTCCAAAAAACATTCCTTTTTTTGCGCGTTACGGCCACTGTTTATTCAGTTGAGTGCTGTATCGCAGCAGTTTAATAATCATGGCGTGCAGGTGATTGATGACAGAGTTCGGCAGGAAACTGCTCGTCATTGACGACGACACAATCGTACGCCAGAGTCTTGCCGCCTATCTTGAAGACAGCGGCTTCAATGTGCACCAGGAATCCGACGGCCGGTCGGCAATGACCTGGTTCAAGCTGCACCAGCCTGATGTTGTGCTCACCGATCTGCGCATGCCGGAGGTGGACGGGCTGACCATTCTCGAAGCCGTTCGTCAATCCAATCCTGAAACAGCCGTGATCGTGATTTCCGGCATGGGTGTCGTCGGCGATGTGGTCAAGGCGCTACGCCTGGGTGCCGCGGATTACCTGCTTAAGCCCATAGTCGACATGGAGGTTCTGGTGCACTCGGTCAATCGGGCACTGGAGCGTCGCGATCTGCTCAACGAAAACCGGCGCTATCGGGAAGAACTGGAGCGGGCCAACCGGGAGCTGCGCGAGTATGTGCGTGTATTGGAGCGGGATCAGCAGGCGGGCCGCAAGGTGCAGAGTAACCTCCTGCCCCCGACGCCCGTGGATTACGGTCGTTTTCACGTTAGCCACAAGGTCATCCCGTCGCTCTATTTGAGCGGCGATTTCATCGATTACGGGTTGATCGCCGGCCGCTACCTGGCATTTTATCTGACGGATGTTTCCGGTCACGGGGCCTCGTCGGCATTCGTGACTGTCTGGCTGAAACAGCTGGTCAGGCGCATGTTCCGCGAACGGCGGGTCTTCCAGAATCCTTCATCCCTGGATACTGACCCCGCGCTGATGCTGAAAACCATCAATAATGAGATATTCAGGTCACAGTTTGGCTGTCATCTCACCTGTTTCGTCGGTGTTATCGATACCCACACCCGTGAAATGAGCTATGTTTTAGGAGGGCACCTGCCATTGCCTGTGCTGATCGGCGCCACCAGTGCCGAATTCCTCTACGGAAAGGGCAAACCCCTGGGGATTTTTGAGGATGCTGAATGGCAGGTGAATAAGGTAAGATTGCCGCCCAAATTCTCTTTGGTGGTGTTTTCCGACGGTGTTCTGGAAGTGCTGCCACCACAGGATCTGATAGCAAAGGAAGCCTATCTCCTGGATTTGCTGAGCAATAGCGACGGAAATCTCGAGTCGATCTACAGCCAGCTGAAGTTGAATGAAGGTGAGGCAGCTCCCGATGATATTGCGATTTTGACGATCTCGACTGAGGCCGCGGTGGCATGAGTTCTGGCAAGATACTGGTAGCAGAGCACGATGGCGTGAACGTCGTGAAAATGGTCGGCGACGTGAGACTGACCCTCTGCGTTTCCTTCGATACCTTCATCCATTCAATGTTCGTGACCGACAGCTTCTGCTCGGTGCTGTTTGACCTGAGCGACGCCCAGGCAATAGATAGCACGACTCTGGGCCTCATGGCCAAGATCTCCCTTTCCGCCCGCAGGCGTTGCGGCGAAAAGCCCCTGGTACTGAGCGACAACCCCAGTATTACCCGCTTGCTCGAATCCATGGGTTTCGACGATATTTTCGAGATAGTGGCCGATGCCGAGCTGCCTTTGTCAGATGTTCGGGAACTGCCCCATACCACTCTGAACGAGGAGCAAGTGAAGGTGCGTGTGCTTGAGGCTCACCGCATACTGATGGAACTTAATCGTACCAACAGGGACACATTCAGAGAGCTGGTCGAAACCCTCGAGAGCAGTTGACGGGGCAGGGTAGACAGGCAAATACAAAGGCAAGTAACAGAAAGGGCCTTCCACCGAATGACAAAAATGATTTTCAGACTCTGCGCGGCCCTGCTCGCCGCAACAGCACTTTCAGGTTGTGTCAGCAGTGTACGCACCCAGATGAACAGCTTTATGGCGCCCGACGCCCAATTTGGCGAGGGGACCATTGCCGTAAAGGCGGCGGATGAACAACTGCAGGAATCCTTGGAATTCGGCCTCTATCGCGCGACCCTGGAAGACCATCTGAGAGCCCAGGGTTACACATTGGATGATCCCGAAGAGGCCACATATATTGCCCGCCTCGGTTACAATGTCAGCGAAGTTACTCAGCCGGCATACCAGCCCGATATCTTCTTTACCACCGGGTTTGGACGCTATTACCGGCGCGGCGGCATAGGTTTTATGGTGAATGACCGCCCGGACTATCGCCCGGAGTACCTGCGCACCCTGAATCTCACTATCAGCAAGGCTGCGGAAACGGCCGCTGATGAACCCCGCCGAATCTACGAAGTGACGGCGGCCAGCCAGGGAAGTTGTCCGGCCATGTCCGTGGTGATCGACGAGATGCTGGCGGCGGTCTTCCAGGAGTTTCCTGGCAGCAACGGCGCGGTGAAAACCGTCACGGTACGCGGGGATGCCGACTGCCGCTGATCCGGGGCTGCCCGGATGCCAAGATCCCTGATTATCCGTGGTTTCTCGTGGGCAGTTTCGCCCGTTCTTTCTCCGCCCCCGGGTTTCTCTCCCGTGTTTCCATTACTATGAATTTCGTCCTATTATTGAGGTTATTGGTTTGCTAATCTGCCTCGATAACCATCTGGATTGTGTCCAGAACGCATAGTGCCGGGGATCTCAGCCTGCGCGCGCATTCCCGATCGACAGGAAAAAATATGGCTTATTTACGACACTGGTTCAATGGACAGACCGTTAGTGTATTTCATCTCGGGGACAGCGCCATCATTGGCCGTCACCCGCACTGTGCCATTCCGGTGGATGACGCCACCGTGAGCGGCGAGCATGCCCGAATCTACCGCGGAGCCAATGGCTATGAAGCCGAGGACCTGGACAGCACCAATGGCATGTCGGTCCGGGGCGCGAAGGTTGGCCGCTGTGAATTGAGTGACGGCGACATCTTTACCCTGGGAACCCAGGAATTCGAGTTTCTTGAAGAACTGCCGCGGGATCTGGACAAAACGCTGAAGATCAAGAAAAGCTGGATTCCCGGTGTCTACTTCGCCGAATAACCAAAACCAGGCCCTCGCACACTCAGCTATCCGCTGCCCGCGAGTCCTCCAGAAGTCTGCTCAGTAGGACTTTTCTGGTCGCAGGCTCCTGACGGCGGGCAAGCCACACCCGGTACAGCAGTGCTCTTCCTGACTTAATTGGAAAAGATCGCGTGAAACAGCAGAATCCATATAAAAACTGGCACAGTCTTCTGGATTTGCGTCTGGTGTTGGCCGTTTTGGTCGTTTGCATAATAGCGGGGCAGTGGCGCCCCGGCTTCTGGACTCCTTTCAGCGGCTGTATCGTCGAGTTTGGCCAATGGTTGAATCCGCCGGTGCGCACCACACCGGCCGTCGCTCTGTTGGAGGTCGACCGACCAGAGCGGGCCATCTGGGGCATGTCCGCCGATTTTTCCGGAGACCCCTCGGCGGATTCCGGAATTGACCAGAGTCTTGCCAAGGCACTCAACGCGCTCGCCGAGCAATCGAAGACCATCGGCATCCTGCTGCCTCACCCGGTAGATTCGTTCGATCTGAATTCCCTTCAGGTGAAGCAACTGATCGATGGCGACGACACCGAAACCCTTGACGCCTTGCGCGACCGAATAGGCCAGTTGGAGCAAATGCGCGCTTTGTTGGCGGGCAATGCCGTGGTGCTGGGTATTCCGGGCAGTCAGGTTGTGGGCTTGGAGCCGCTGAGCGTCGCGCCCGGCCATTTGGCGGACGTGGTTCCCCAGTTGCGCACCTGGCTCTGGCCGATAGAATCCGACGTCACACCGCTGCCACTGGCGGATTTTGAGTATTTTCCCGCCTTGACCCAACTTCGGGCTGAACAGTCAATCGTGTTTGAGCGACAAGGCGAGATCTATCCTGGTTTTGCACTGGCACTGCTCAATCGTTCTATAGATACCACCGCCGAGACGGCTGCGCCCTCGCAATGGCGACGCGATATCGACGTTCTGGTGGTGGGGGAGCAGAAGTTGCCGCTGGCCGCCAATGGCAAACTTGTTCCCTTGGTGACCCACTATTCGGCCATGACTCCCAGCTTTGCGCGCCTGAGCCTTTCCGCGGCCATGGCGCGGCCTGTGAGCAGCTCCATTGTCCTGATTGGCGACAGCAATGATCCGATCCTCGAGAGGTTGGCAGCCACGGTGGCGGCTCTGGTCGATGGTCTGGTTCTGGTCGAGCCGCGCTGGTTTGCACCGCTCAACAAGATTCTGCTGTTGAGTTCACTGCTCGGGTTTTTTCTGCTGATCCCCCGCATAAGCTGGAAGATGGGCCTGGCTCTGTGCGGGGCTCTGGCAGTGATTCTCGTCGCGATTCAACTGACGGCACAACTGCTGAAGGGATGGTGGCTGCCCATGGCCGACTTGCTCTGGTGCCTGGCGCTGGGGTTCTGCATCATGCAGGTCTGGCAGCGAAAACAAATGCACCAGGAGGCCCAGGTGCGTCTGCGATTGCCGCATCTATCCGAAGTAAACCCGGATGCAAAACAAATCGCGCAATTGCAATCGCCGCCACCGGAAAAGAAGAACATTCTGCGAGAAACACAGGAGCTCTGGGCCAGAAAAACCGCCATCAGCGACAGGCATGCCGGCAACAGCAACCTGGCGACAACTCTGGTCATGGAGCTGGACAATCCACTGGTATTGGGCCGCTATGAAATACAGCGTGAATTGGGCCGTGGGGCCATGGGGACAGTGTATTTGGCCTACGATCCAAAGATTTCCCGCAAGGTAGCCATCAAGACCCTTAATTTCAAGCATTTTGAAGAACCCCAACTCACGGATATCAAGGCGCGTTTTTTCCGTGAAGCGGCGGCTGCCGGTCGCCTCAATCACCCGCACATAGTGCCCGTGTTTGATGTGGGTGAGGAGCAGGACCTGGCCTTTATTGCCATGGATTACGTGGACGGACAGCCGCTGAGTAAATTCGTGACCGAGGCCAGCCTGCTGACTCCCTTCGAAGCCTACCGTGCGGCCGCCCATGTGGCGCGTGCACTGCAGTACGCCCATGAGAACAACATTATTCACCGGGACATCAAGCCGGCCAATATTATTTATTCCGCAGACCCTTACCGGCTGAAGGTTACGGATTTCGGCATTGCCCGTTTGGTCGACGAATCCCGCACCAGTACCGGCGAGATACTTGGAAGTCCGCTTTACATGGCGCCCGAACAGCTTCAGGGCAAAACCATCAGCCCCCGGGCGGATCTCTTCAGCCTCGGCGTCACCTTCTATCAATTGCTGACGAGTCAGCTACCCTTCAAGGGTGATAATCTGGCCAGCCTCACCTACGATATTATTTATGGCAAGCCACAGAGTGTGCGCAAGGTTTATCCGGAACTCCCTTACAGCGCGACGCGCATCATCAATCGAGCACTGCAGAAAGACAGCGCCAAACGGTTTGTCTCAGCTCAGGAAATGGCCGAAGCCATTGAAAAAGCCATGAGGCGCGACTTTCCCGACGAGGCAAAGGCGGCAGGTTTCATCGTTTAACAGGCTGTTGAACAATGCTGTTAAACAATGAAAGATTTAAGCGGAAGTAATCAAGACAGGTTAAGGTTATGGCCATATTGGCACAGTTAGTAGACGATGTTGTTGTTCATAAATTTGAGCTCGATAAAGCGGAAATGCACCTCGGGCGCCATCCTGATAACGATATAGTGATCGATGATTCAGCGGTCAGCGCCCAACACGCCATCATTTTTCTGGCGGCTGACCGACATTTTCCCCAGTACCAGGAAATCTATATCGAAGATTTGGGAAGCACCAACGGCACGTTCGTTAACGAGTTAAAGGTCAGCGGCCGGCAACGCTTGCACCATCAGGATGTGGTGCGAGTGGCATGGAATCAATTCAAGATCATCGATCCCCAGGAAGTCGAACTGAGCGCGACTGTGCATATGGTCAGAGGGGATAAGATTTGAAGCTTCAAGCTAAAAGCTGAGAAAGGAAAGTGGGTAGGTCGGGTTAGTCGCGAAGCGGCTAACCCGACGGTTCAACAGCACGAAGCCCATTATTATTTTGCTTGCAGCTTGCAGCTTGCAGCTTGCAGCTTGCAGCTTGCAGCTCAACCCTAAACCAACGCAAACTTCACGCGCCGCTTTTCCAGCTCAACCCCCGCCAAGCGGACGTCCACTGTGTCACCGATGCGATAAACCTTGTCTCCGATCGTGAGGGACATGCGTTTGGCGTCGAAGGACTTCTCGGTTTTCTTGTCGAAATTGACAAAGCCGTCAACGCCATTGTGCTCGAATCGGGCACCAAAGCCTTTCGGCGTGACTATGCGTATACAGGCCGTTCCCTGCATATCCTTGTGTTGTTTGAGGTACTGGCAGACCAACCATTGCTCCAACTGCCGGTTTGCCTGACGTCCGGTGGACAGGGCGTCCTGCAATCGCGTCAGCTCGGCATCGGTCAGGGTCGGGGTCGGACCTTGGGCAATGATGGCGCGGATCGCCCAATGGTTGTAGAGGTCGGCGAAGCGCCGAATCGGTGAGGTGATAGTCGCGTAGTGGCCAAGACCCATGCTCATATGGGGCGCCGGCTGCAATGACAGTTCGCCGCCACGCATCATGCGCCGCAAAGGACCCAGTAACAGACGGTGACTATCACTTTTCTCCAGTAATTGAATCAATGCGATATGGCCGGGGAGGTCATTGATGGCGCTGCTATCCAGTTCCGGTAATTCCTCCTTCAGCAATGCCCGAACTTCACC
>CAZEWY010000174.1:0-7308 GCA_964515945.1 uncultured Cellvibrionaceae bacterium | reverse complement strand
GTATCCCTTACGCGGTTCTGATGCAGAATCAGGCACCCATTGAGAATTGTCCGGAAGCAGAATGGAGTGCTTTTCCGCTTAACGAAATGCGAAAGCGCGGCTTATTCGGGCAGAATGATAAGCGCTACGTCAATATCAACGAATACGCGGAAGAATTGGTTAGAGGATTTTTTGCGAAGATTCCGAAAGCGTATGAGTCCGCTCCGACATTGCTACGCTCTACTGCACATTCGTCGACCAATTCGAAACAGGATGACCCATACGCGCTATGGGCTTGGAAAGCCGAGGTCCTACATAAAGCATCGCAGGTGGACTGCGCGGATTACACCGAAGACGCCTTGACGCCGGAGTTTTTCCGTAAACTGGCAACTGCTTCAACTGAAACTGATGGTCCTTTAAAGGCTATTATGGAGCTGCGTGCTGTTGGGGTTCGAACCGTCGTAGTACCGAAATATGAGCGCACCTATATTGATGGTGCAGCTTTTCTGTTCGCAGCCAATCAGCCGGTTATTGCCCTGACATTACGATATGATCGACTGGACAATTTCTGGTTTACGTTGTTACACGAGTTGGCGCATGTCCGCTTGCACCTGCCCAAAAGGAATTGCTGGATTCTGGATAACCTTGACGATCTGGCTATAGACAAGATGGAGATGGAGGCGAATGAGCTAGCTCAAAATGCATTGATTCCGCCAGAACTCTGGACGGGATTTGTCATTGATGAATTTGACATCCATGATGTAGCGAAAAGGGCCAATGTTCACCCGGCGATAGTTGCCGGACGAACAAGACATGAGCAGGGTGACCACTCTCGCTTTAGCAGCCTTGTAAAGGAACCTGTGAGACATTATTTTACGGAAAGCTGAACAACGCTTGGTGCTGCCATATCGGCGTCTTTGGATTACCCCTAATGTATGGGGCTGTGTTGCTGGTCGCGTTTCGGTATCACAGGTCGGCCAAGCGAACGCTGCCTGGTTAACTCCTACTATCCTCCTTCCGCGTCACCGTCAACCAATCCAGCACAACACCCGACAGCGCATTCAACCTCGCTACGCGATAAACAATCTGCAACATCTGCGGACGCCGCCTTACGCGGGGTTCTACCGCGCGCGGTATAAACCACAGGGTGACTGACATTCGCAGTATCGCCGTCGTGATAAACACCACATATAAAGGACTGCGCATCAGTTCGCCTATATCCAGCTGTTGTAACAAATTCGGCGCGGCGGAGGCGATGAACCCGCCGGCCAGGGCGCCTACGAAGACGGCGCTGGCACTGAGGCATGCTTGCACGGCAGCGTAGACGGCAAAGTCCGTTTTGTGGGGGCGAATATCGTAGAGGTAGTTGGCCGTGCTGAGTGAAAAACCGCTCCAGGCAATGCCCGAGAGGACCTGTACTCCCAGAAGATAATAGAAATTCGGGGAAACCAGCCATAACAGGGGCAGTACGGGAATCATACTGCTGGTGATGAGCATGACCAGGCGGTTGCCAAAACGGTCGCTGAAGCCACCCCAAAACCTGAGGCACACAAACTGCGTGGCAATGGAGGCAATGCTGTTGAGGCTGTATTCGAGGTAGGTGAACTGCAAATCCCGCAGCATGTAAACGGCGAAGAAGGGCGCTGAAATGGCCACCATGCCTTGCATGCCGGCGACAAAGAGGCTGTAGTGCCGGAAGGTCTGGTCGTGCAGCGATTCGCGAAGTTGCGCAAAGCTGCGCCCAAGGTTTCTCGGGGCGCCTTGGGGCGGCGCCGCATCGGGGTCGTGCATGCGCCAGAGGTAGTAGCTGGACAGGAGCCGGCCACAACCGGCCGCCGTAAATAAAACCGCAAACCCCAACCATGGCGTCTCCATCCGGTTGCTGGCGGTCAGCAGGGCGCCACCGCCGGTAAATATCAGCAGTGAAGAAACCATCGTGAGGCGCGTACGCCCGGCAAAGAAAACACCGCGTCTTCGCTGGGGGACTATGCTGCCCATCCAGGCGCGCCACTGGGGGTGAATGGAATTTTGCAGGCTGAAGTACAAGACGGCCAGGCCGATTAACCAGTAGATGGCACGGGGGACTTGAGTCACTGCCAGCAAGCCGATCCCCGCGACGACCAGTGCCTGCAGGCAGGCGGCGGCCACAATGAGGTGGCGGCGGCTGACATAGCTGCAGATCCACACCGACATCAGTTGAAACAGAGCGCCAAAGAGCTGGGGAATGGCCGTTAGCAAACCCATTTGCGCCGCCGTGGCGTTTAGGTACACCGCGAAGGCGTTAAAGAAGTTATCGCCAGTTGCCGTCATGGTGGCGGATGCCACGGCTTCCTTCCGGGATAGCGCCAGAGTGCGGCGCAGCCAATGCTTGCGTCGGCGGTTGGGAGTAACGCTTTCCGGGTCGGGCGATGGGTTCATCTATAACGGCTTACACGGCTTGTGCTGTCGTCAGGGGCTAAAGAGAGGGCAATAGCCGCGGCAAAACGTTCAATGGTGACGCTGGGATAATAGCTGAGAATTGGACATGAGCACGAGCGGGTTCTATGGCGACGACCGGTGAGACTTAAGCCATTAATGCCGAGTGCGTAACTAGCGGGCCAAGATGTTGGCCGCTATCGTCACTTATTCCATTGCAACCTTCGCACCTCCGTTGGGAGGACGGGGCGCTGGTTTTTTCATGAGTACCAGCAGTGGTATGGCCGCCAGTGTTATCCACATCATGGCTCTGAAATCCTGCAGGTAAGCCAGTGTGGCGGCCTGGCGGGTGACTTCGCCATTGATCATGGCAAGCCCCTGTGGGGATGTGAGATTCATTCCACCGCTTTCCACGGCTTGCCTGAGTGCCAGATTAAAGGGGTTGATATACTCCGCAAATGCCTCGTGATTGATTTGCGTGCGTTGCGACAGATAGCTAATCACCAGGGAAATGCCGATGCTGCTACCAATGTTGCGCATCAGGCTGAACAGGGCCGTGCCCTCGGTGCGGTAGTGCGGGTCGAGGGTGGCGAATGTCACAGTGGACAGGGGCACGAAAATAAAACCCAGCCCAAAGCCTTGCGTGATGCCGCTACGGATGATGGCCCAGTGGCTGACCTCGGCCGTGAAGTGTGTCATTTCAAGCAACGACAGGCTGGTCAGAAGCAAACCCACAAAAATCATGTGGCGCGGGTCCACTTTGCCGGACAGGCGCCCCACAGTGACCATCGCCACCATGGTGCCCACACCTCGCGGGGCGAGCGTCAGACCCACATCGAGTACGGGGTAGCCCATAAGGTTCTGCATGAACGGCGGCAGCAAAGCCATGGTGGCCAGCAGGATGACGCCCACCACAAAAATAAAGACGAGTCCCACGCTGAAGTTGCGGTCCTTGAACAGGCCTGGCTCGATGTATGGACGCTCATGAGTAAACATATGTGCCACAAACAAGTAAAAGCACAGGCCGGCGAGCAGCGCTTCGGTCGTCACCTCCAGACTGGAAAACCAGTTCAGGGATTCGCCGCGATCCAGCATCATTTGTAGCGAACCAATGGCAATACTCAGCATGAAAAAGCCGGTCAGATCAAAGCGGCGGCTGTTATTGGTGGGTGTTTCCTGTACGAAGAGCGTCAGCCCCAACCAGGCGAGAATTCCAACAGGCAAGTTGATGTAAAACACCCAGCGCCAGTTGTAGTACTCCGTAAGCCAGCCACCGAGGGATGGACCCAGAATAGGGCCGATCATGACGCCCACGCCCCACATGGCCATGGCGGAGCCGTGCTTTTCAGGCGGATAGGTGTCCAGCAATACGGATTGCGACAAGGGCACAAGGGAAGCACCAAAGATGCCTTGCGCCAGCCGGAAGAGAACAATTTGTGTCAGGTTTTGTGCTGCGCCGCAGAGCACGGAGGTCACCGTAAAGCCTACCACAGACCAGATAAAGAGCCGTTTGCGCCCGAAGCGGGCACTGAGAAAGCCGGTCAGCGGCATGAAGATGGCGGCCGCCACAATGTAGGATGTGAGCACCCATGAGATTTTGTCCTGGGTAACGCCCATGGATCCCTGCATATGGGGCAACGCCACGTTGGCGATGGTGGTATCCAGCGCCTGCATAATGGTGGTGAGCATCACCGAGACGGTAATCAGGCCTCGGTGCTTGCTGCTGTTCAAGGGAACTTTGGTCATGAATTCTGTTACAGGGAGAGGCCGAGCAGGTCGCGCTTATGGCCGGTGTCAATTTCCACCGTCGCGCTGAGTCCCGCGCGCAGTTCAGGGAGTGTTTCGTCTTCTTGCAGTGCAATGCGAACAGGCACACGCTGCGCAATCTTGACCCAGTTGCCGGTTGCGTTTTGCGCCGGGATAACCGAAAACTCCGCACCCGTGGCGGGACTCAGGCTGTCAACCACGCCGTGCCATTCAGCGTCCGGATAGGTATCTATATGCACGCTAACCGGCTGCCCAACCTGTACGTAAGTGAGGTCGGTTTCCACAAAATTGGCTTCCACCCAGCGTTCTTCGCTGCTCACCATAATCATGCTGATGGTTCCGGCGGAAACGAACTGACCCAGCTTGGGCCGGTCGCTCACAATGCCATTTACGGGTGCATGCACTTCAGTGCGTTCGAGATTCAGTGCGGCTTGTTCACGCTCCGCCAATGCTGCGCGGTAACTGGGGTGTTCCTCTATCGGGACATCGATACTGCCGCCAAGCGCTTGCGCAATGCGGGTGAGGTCTTTTTCCTGGGTGTCGATGCGTTGCCGTGCCACATCGGCAGCCTGGCGTGCGGCATCCAGTTGAGAGGCTGAAACAAAATTCTGGGCCGCAAGGTCCGCTTGGCGTTTTTGCTCTTTTACCGCGAAATCATATTGGGTGCGCGCCAGCTCAATCTCGGCTTTCTTCTCCTGGTAACTCGCCTTCAGTGCTTTCAGGTCAATACGCACCTGGGCCAGGTGGGCGTTGGCGCGGGCCAGCTCGATCTGGAAGGGTGTCGGGTCCAGCTGGAACAGGACCTGCCCGGAAACCACCACGTCGTTCTCTTCAACAAGTACGTCCTGCACGCGGCCGGAGACTTCCGCACTCACGGGAATTTTGTAAGCCTTAACGTAAGCGTTCTCGGTTTCCGCATAGCGGCCGCCGTGGAGGTATAGAAAGCCCACCGCCAGACCGGCCACCACAGGTACGGCCACCAGCAGTACCAGCCGCTTCAGCTTGCGCTTGCGGGCCGCCTGGGTCTGGTAAATAGCTTCAATAGCGTTTTCATCTGATTGGGTCATACAGGGTTCCGAAAAGGTTCTGGTCATTGTTCCAGCGCCGTAAGCGCTCCGCAGATTTTACTGAGTAGATGCATGAACGCCGCAATCTCCTCGTCAGTCACATCGGCCATGACGTCGCCGTAAATGGACTGGGAAACCTTGCGAATGCGTTCCAGCTGAGGCTCCGCCGCAGGCGTAATGAATAGCTGGTACGCCCGCCGGTCTTCGGGATCAGGCCGCCGTTCCACCAACCCACACTCCTGCAACTGATCGACAAGCCGCGCCAGGGTTATCGGCTGAACTTCCAGCAGTTCCGCCAGCATTACTTGCCGTATCCCAGGGTTGCGGTTGACGTGTATCAGCGCCCGAGCCTGGGAAAACGTCAGCGCATCGGCGCTCAAACGCTTTTGAAATATCCGCCGCATATGCCGGGCCGTATCAGCCAGCATAAAACCAAGGCTATCGTCGCTCATGCCATCGCCCAAATAGTAAGGTATACTTATTATATAATTTGCTTACTATATAGACAATAGCATGGTGGACCGCCGAGATAGTGCCAGCGATCCATAGACAACAGGTGGAGGAAATCAGACCATCCACAGGAAAATATTAGTATGGGCAGCTGTGTCAGGAGGTTATCGACATGCTCAAGAACAATACTTTGATTGCAGCAGGGTTGTTGCTGGCCGCCACCATGTCCTGGGGCGGTATGTTTCCGGTGGCGAAGGGCGCCCTGTCGACCTTGGACCCTTACTATATGACGCTCATCCGGTACGGCCTGGCAACGCTTGTTTTCCCGGTTTTGCTGGCGATATGGGAAGGCTGGTCGGCTTTTTCACTGGAGGGGCGCACACTCACGCTGTTCTTCCTGGGCGCCCTGGGTTTTGCCGGTTTCAATTTGCTGGCTTTCGCGGCACTTGTCCACACGCGCCCTGAACATGGTGCGGTGATCATGGCGACCATGCCCATGATTACGGTCTTGCTGACATGGTTGCTCAAGGGGGTGCGGCCGCAGCGTTTCACTCTGGCTATGGTTGTCCTGGCGTTCGCCGGTGTTTTTCTGGTGATTACCGGCGGCCACCCGGGCAAGGCGTTTGCTGGTGGCGAGGCGAAGTGGGATCTGCTGTTTTTGGGAGGCGCCTTCTGTTGGGTGAGTTATACCATGGGCGCACAGTTATTTCCGGTCTGGTCGCCTTTGCGCTACACCACCATTACCTGCGCTTTCGGCGTTATGGCCATTGGCGTGGTAACCCTGCTATTGACGTGGAATCACAGTATTTCCACGCCCACGCTCGACACGCTGGTGAACTTGCGATGGACTATTGCCTATCTGGTGGTTCTGGGCGCATTGGTGGCGGTGCTGAGCTGGAATTCCGGCATCCGTATGCTCGGTGCCGTCAATGGGGTTCTTTTCATCAACTTTGTGCCTATCACAGCGTTTGCGATTGGCGTGGCTTTGGGACACGCATTTGGCGCGGGAGAGGTAGTGGGTGCGGTGTTGGTGATTTCAGCCCTGGTGGCCAATAACCTGCATCTGCGTCGGGCTGAGAAGGTTCGAAGGTTGCAAGCTGCCGGTATTTGATGCCGGCGGTCGACGCCAAAAGGCCACCTGCTTGCCGCGATCTTTGGCCAGTTGTTGTCAGCGCTTTCCCAAGCGATTTAGCCCCTTCGCTAGCCACTTCTCCTTTTTCGTGTTATAACGTTCGCATGCACAAACTTCCAACTTTCATTAATTTTTTCTCTCTTCCGGGCGCGCGGCAGTTATTCGCTGTTAGCGCCTTCCTCATTTAGGGCGATTAAGAATAACCTTTTCTTAATCGCCCTGAATTTCTCGGCTTAAGCAGTTTCACTCCCAACGGATCAGCCCCTGAATTTCAAGGGCTGAGACTACGCTTGTAACGCATTGAGAATGACTATTCACGTGAATGCTACGTTCACTGGCCCGAGAAATAGCTGCCATTTCGGTGGCGCACAGAGAGATACTGCACCAGAAAGGTACCGACAGACATGAATGCCACTATTAAAGCACGTATAGAAGCCATCTTTGACCAGGTAACAGAGCGGAACCTTGGAGAACCCGAGTTTCACCAGGCCGTCAGAG
>CAZEWY010000173.1:0-7556 GCA_964515945.1 uncultured Cellvibrionaceae bacterium | reverse complement strand
CGCGCCGAGGAAATGAAAGCACACGGAGAGAAAGAGCCGGCGGTAACCCAGCTTCTGCGAATCAAGACACTGGCACCCAATTCGAAATTGCGCGTACCAGCCCAGTTCGACGCGGCAACTCTGCTGATAGCCATGGAACAGTGGGACCCGGCTATCGCCGAATTGAATCAGCTTGTCGCCCTCTTTCCACAACACGAGCTGGCCCCTGAATTCTCCCGTCGCCTGGCGTTCTCCCACGAGAAAAACGAGAGCTGGCGACTGGCTGCAATCAGCTATCAGGGTCTGTCTATACGGGATCCGGATCCCAAGATTCGGCAGGAGGCGCTTTTTCTCGCCGCTACCATGTTTGAAAAGGACGAGGATTACAGCGAGGCGATAAAGCACTTCAGAGACTACGCCAACACCTATGAAGAGCCCGGAAATATGGTAATGGAGGCTCGCTATAAGCTGACGGTCAACTACCAGCGCGTGGGCGACGTCCAGAAGCGGTTGTTCTGGTTGAACAAGCTTGTTCAAGGTGCGCAACACTATGGGAGCACCGATCGGAACCGCTGGCTATCCGCATGGGCCAATACGGAATATGGGAATTATTACGCGAAAAAGTATGAAAACTACCGACTTTCCTTACCTCTGACCGAGAGCATACCGAGAAAAAACAAACTGCTGAAAAATGCCTCCGAGCGCTATCAGATGGCCGCCGAGCAGGGGATTTTGGAGTTCTCAACCATGTCGAGTTTCAAGGTTGGGCATTTGTATCACCAGTTTGCCATCGAACTGCGAGACGCCCCAAGGCCTCCCTCACTGACAGCAGCAGAGCAATCAATCTATAGCGAAATTATCGAGGAGCAGGCCGCGCCCTTCGCTCAACTGGCAGCGGACCTTCACCAAACCAATATCGACCGTGCCTGGGAAGGCGAATTCAACGAATGGATAGACAAAAGCTTTGCGGCTATGAAAATTCTGAGTCCCGCCCGATTCGGGAAAACGGAACTAATTGTGAGTTATGGCGATGAAATACGTTAAGCGTTTTAAAGCGACCCTGCTACCAACCCTATTTGTGCTGGGTTTACTCGGCTGCGCAAGTGGCGGCCCCGGCTCGAGTATGGTGGCCAGCACACCGCCCGAACTCGCTTCCACCCTGGCATACATTCCCGTACCGGAAATTGATGAGTCGGGCGCGGTTCTTCCCTATGAACCCCAGACAAACCCCTACCTGTCCCAGCGTGGACGAATCGATAAGGAATCCGTATTGGGTTTCATTGAAGCACGCCGAACACTCAAGGCGGGGGACCTGGAACGAACACGCGATCTGCTGTTGAAGCTGACCGTATCCGACGATGAGTTGTCAGGACCATGGGTCATGCTCGGTGATATAGCCCTGGAGCAGGATGACTATACTTTGGCCGCTGAACAATATCTCAAGGCAATAAGCATTAATGATTCGAACGTTAACGCGTACTTGCGTCTGGCCAAAGTCCAACGCCTGCAGGGGAAGTTCCTGGTTGCCCAGAACACCTATGCAAGGGTGCTGTCCATCTGGCCGGATTTTCCCGAGGCCCACCTCAATCTCGCCGTGCTGTATGACATCTACTTAAACCAGCCACTGCGCGCGCAAAAGCATATGGAGGCCTATCAGTTTCTGACCGGGTCGAAGAATCAGGTTGTCGCTGGCTGGCTCGACGAAATTCAACAACGCACCGGTATCGCGCCGGGTTTTAATCTCGAGATCGCGGGTTCCGACTCGCTGTCCTACAGCCAATAACCCTGCAACCAGCACATAAACGAAGGAGGTGGAGTTCATGCATTGGAAACATTTGATCGTCGCGGAAATGGGACTTCTCACCCTGATGGCTTGCACTAGCGCCTCGGCACAGGACGCTAAAGAGGCGCCTCCGGAACAACCGGCGATTCGCCTGGAATCAGTTATTACCGGCGATAAGGAACAACCCGCGGTCAGCTATTTCATTCCCTGGCAGGGCACCAAAACGCCCGATAAATTGCAGTGGAACATGGAAAGCAAACATGACGGCACTATAGAGCCTGTCGACCGTGCCGTAATGCTGCGGTCGATGAAGATATACGATGAAATGAATCTGGAAAACAATTGATTAGGCGGAATTTATCATGATCGAACTATACAGCACAGCAACCAAGTTTCTGCAGGAAGGCGGATTCTTCATGTATCCAATTGCCATGGTTCTGGCTGTTGGCGTTGCCATCAGCCTGGAGCGATGGCTTTTTCTCAACCGTGAAACCTGGCGGAACAAGCGGGCTTTCAATGATTTCCTGCCGCTACTGCGTACCACGGATATGGACAAAATGCAGCTTTTTTCCCGCGAGAATCAAGCGCCGGTAACTCGTATCATCGCCTGCGGCCTGGATATGATGAAGGTTTCCAAACAGCGGGCAGACATCGAGAACTCCATGAGCGAGGGCATGCTCGAGGCGGTGCCGCGCCTGGAACAACGTATTGGTTATCTCGCGGTTCTTGCCAATATCGCCACCCTGCTCGGACTGCTGGGAACCATCATTGGTCTGATCAGTGCATTTCGCGCCGTGGCCAATGTGGACCCCGCACAAAAATCAGAGATGTTATCCACCGCCATATCGGTGGCGATGAACACCACAGCCTTTGGTCTGATTGTAGCCATTCCCCTGTTGATACTCCATGCGGTTTTGCAGAACAAGACAACGTCCATTGTGTCCAGCATTCAAATGTCCGCCGTTAAATTCCTGAATATCATGACGCTGCATCGGCTCATTGATGCTGGCATTTCGCGGCCTGTGGACGAAAAAGTAGGCGCCTAAGCTTATGAAATTTGAAATGAAGTCACCGAATACGGACGCTGCCGAACTGGATGTAACGTCCTTCATGAACCTGATGATTGTACTGGTTCCCGTGCTATTGCTGACGCTCAGTTTTAGCGAGGTCGCTGTGCTGGACATTCACTTGCCGGATCTCACCGGCGGTACAAATAACAGCGAAACATCGGAATCACAATTGGTTGTTGAAATCAGGCGTGATGGGTTCGAGGTCTTCTACCCCGAGGATGTACTGATTCAGAAAATTCCGTTGGCGGAGACACAAGAAGGAAAACAGTTCAATTTTGCCAGACTTTCTGCCGTGATGAAGGAAGTCAAGAAGCAGCTTGTGGACAAAAAGAAAATTCTTCTTCTGTCGGAACCAGCGGTGAATTACCAGAGCATTGTCTCAACCATGGATGCCGTCAAATCTTACGACGCTGTAATCTCCACAAACCTGGTAAAAGTAGAACTATTTCCCGAGATATCCCTGGGTGATGCCAAGTAACAGACTGGATTAATGATGATTGGGTCAACTATTTTTTACGAGAGAAAAAAGAAACCTTTCGAGGCCAAGCTGACCTTGATATCGCTGATGGATATTTTCACTATCCTCGTTTTCTTTTTGCTTATGAATTCCGGTGATAGCGAAACATTTGAGACGGCAAGCTTTGTCAAGCTACCCGACTCAAGTAGTGGTATTACGCCTCACACTGAATTCCAGATTACCATCAGCGGAGACAGAATTCTTATAGGTGACAAGGAGATCGCACGGGTGGCGGATGTTCTCGCGTCAGAAAAACGGGTCATAGCCTCACTGGAGGCTGAACTGGATCTCACCACGTCGCATATGGGTGAATTGTCGGCCTATGAGAAAGATGCAGGTATGTCAATCACCATTTCAGGCGATCGTTCCGTCTCCTACTCACTGTTGAAAAAGGTCATGACAACCTGCCAGCAAGCCAATTACCGGAATATTTCACTGGCTGTCAATCAGGTTGGTGGAGGTGGACCGTCGGAAAAAACACCGGATGCAGCGGAAAGCTCCGTGGCAATGAATTCTCTGGGAGTAGATTAATATGTCCTTGGCACTTGAACCAATGGCACTGGCGCTGGACCTTCCCTGGCAGGAGGACGAGCAGCGGGAAAAAGCGTTCAGGAAAACGCTTAAGTGGACTCTGATTCCGCTATTACTCTTGTACATCGTCGTGCCTTTTTTGCCCGATGTTGATCTCGGTTATCTTCTTGACGACGATGTTCCCGTGAGAACACAGATTCTGCTTGAGCCCATTGTGGAACCTGAGCCTATACCCAAGCCGGAACCCGTTCCGCCGCCGGAGCCAGTTGCTCCGACGGCCAGTCCAAAGGCGCAAACGTCACCGGAAGCAGCGGCAAAAGCGAAATTAAAGCAATCCGTCTCGCGCTCTCAGGGGCTGATGGAACTTTCTCGCCAGCTCAGCGCGGCGCGCAGTGCGGTGGACATCTCCAGCATGCAAAACAAAAACCTGTCGCGCAGCGAGCGTGGTCAGGTAGCCAGAACAGAACGTGCCCGTCTTGGCGAGGATCTGGCGACGAAAAGCTCTGGCGTTTCTCTCAGCGGTACGGTCATGCAGGGAGAAGTTACTCAGCTTGCGGGGCATCAGACCGCCGCCGTGGAGGGCGTTATCACCGGCGGACTGCCAGCGGGTGGGGAATTTTCCTATTCGTCGAATCAGACGGGTCAGCGCGATATGGAAAGCATTCGACGTACTCTGGAACAAGCAAAGGGTAGAGTTTATGCCCTTTATCAACAGGCTCTACGAGACAATCCGGGGCTAACTGGCGAGTTCACCTTCGAACTGGTGATAGAACCGAACGGCTCCATCTCCAAGCTGACGCTTTTAGTCAGCGAACTCGGCATTGGCGAGCTGGAAAGAAGTATTCTCGATCGCATAAGAAACGTCAATTTTGGTGTGATGGATGTCTCACCAACGGTTGTAGAGTATCGTTTCGTTTTTCTTCCGAGCTGATAGATGTGCTCTAAATGCGGAACCCCGTCTGATTTTTATAAAGTCAACGGAACCATTTGAGTGATATGTGAATCCTTCACATCATCGGCCATGTCTTTGTGGCAACTTGAAGACTCTTTATTATTCAAATAATTGTTGCCTGTCAGGCGCGATTATCCAATTTCTGGTTTTTGTGTCTTTCATCACGATCGAACAAAAGCCATGGGAGGGCCGGATAATGTTTGTTTTGTCCCGTTTTTACCGAAGCAGTTTTTATGGAAACAGGGTTTACCGAAATCTGTTGATAACAGGTTTCCTCTCGCTGCTTGTCGCCGGATGCGGCGGGGGCAGTGACGATGACGCCAAAAGCGAGGCCAGTCTTTCCGACAATACGCAATTCGTTTTTGTGCAACGCGACGTTCTACAGCTGTCGCAATCGGGAACCGAGCTGTTCAAGGCCACACTGAAAAACCAGCAGACCAGCCCACTGGACCTTCGATCGCCCTACGCGTTCAATCCCGGCGCAAAGCTGATCAACCGTTCGGGCCTGGACGTGGATGCCATGGACCGGGACGTGCTGACAGATTACTTTAAGTCCTCGTCCTACGATGTTAAAGACCTGAGCGTTTCCGCCGATGGAGAAAGGCTGCTTTTTGCTGCCCACGGCCCCCTGACCAGTTCAACCGACTACACCTGGAATATTTACGAATACAACTTTCAAACCAAGGTTGTCCGCCGGATTATCCAGGATGATTCAGTGGCAAATGCCGGACAGGACACCAACCCTACCTTCGCTGCGAATGGCACCATTGTTTTCTCCTCGGACCGCGCCGCCGGCAATCCCAATCATCCGGTGGATAATGTCATCGACGAAGAACAGGGCGAGTTCTGCTACAAGGTGACACCCAGTGAAGAACCCTCCCTGCTGCACTCCATGACCAGCCAGGGCGAGAATATTTTGCAGTTGACCTATGGCAACAACCATGACGTTGAACCCGTAACCCTTGCGGATGGACGCATCGCCTTTATTCGCTGGTCGCGCAGTTATGAGTTATTGGCCGGTTGCCCCGTGGTGGATCCCGATGCGGCGGCCAGCGATTTCGATAGCTTATCGCTGGCTAATGGCTCTCTACCTGGCGCCATCACTCTCGACGAAGCCGAGTACCCCAAGGGTTTGAATGAGCCGCTGGACTGGTCTCAGCAAGCGCTGTGCGAGTATGCCATTGCGACCCCCGTCGGCCCCGCCCTGCCCAGCAATCACTATTCGCTGTTGCGCGTTACCGCTGATGGACAGCATCTGGAACAGTTGTATAAAACCGTGAGTCTGGAGCGTTCGGGGGAAGCCTTTGTGGTTCCGGATCAACTGGTTCAGGGGGAAAATGGACGTCTGATAACGCTGGTGAAACACCAGTATAACCGCTTCCAGGGCGGCAACGTTCTGGAACTCCAGGCACCCCAGGATGCCACCGATGATTTCCTATTCGGCAACTTTTCGCCCCGATCACTGATTTCCGGCAGCGTCGATCTCTATCCCGAACAGCGCTCGGTGACGGGCTGGTACAGTGCCGTGGCGCCCTATCGCGACGGCACTGGCCGGCTTCTGGTGAGTTGGTCCCAATGCGCGGCGGAAGTCGACGGAGTCGACTCATTCTGCCAGTCGGGCCTGGATCAGGGGGATGTTGAAAGCCGTTACGGTATCTGGGTTTTTGACCCCGTCACAGATACGCGCCTGCCCATAGTACGCGCACATGAAAATACCATTTATACGGAGCTTGCCCTGAATCAACCGCGTCAGGGTGCGGACCTGCCCTATACACCCTATGATCCGGATTTTACCGACGATCCCGATATTCATAGCATTATCTGCGATGACCCGAGTATTGATCCGCCTGAACCCTCGGATCCTACCGATCCGACGGACCCTACTGATCCTACTTTTCCCGTTGATCCCGTGGATCCCGATGACCCGTCCGATCCAACGGATCCATCCGAACCTGGCAATAGCGTCCCCGTGGCAAATGCCGGAGCGGACCAGAAGGCACCGCTGAGCGGATACCTGACCCTGGACGGCTCGGCCAGCAGCGATGCCGACGGTGATTCCCTTACCTATCTGTGGACTCTGCTGACGGCACCGGAAGACTCCGGTGCGGAATTGTTCAACCCGACCGCCGTCATGCCCGGCCTGTCGGCTCCAGAACAGGGGGAATACCTCGTACAACTGGTGGTCAATGACGGCAAGGTCGACAGTGCACCGGATACGGTGACTGTGACGGCGGGCAATGTAAAGCCCGTGGCCGATGCCGGCGCGGATCAGTCGGTTAATCCGGGCGCTGAAGTACAATTGGACGGTTCCCATAGCAGCGACCCCGACGGCGATCCCTTAAGCTATTCATGGGAAATGCTCAGCAGCCCGGCATACAGCCATGCCGAACTTGGCGACCCCACCAGCGTCACCCCCACTTTTGTGGCGGATAAGGCAGGCCGTTATGAATTTTCCCTGGTGGTGAACGACGGTTTTATCGACAGCGATCCCGATACGGTTGTGGTGAATGCCGGCACCGGTGGCACTGACGGCAATACACGCCCGGTCGCCGACGCGGGACTGGACCAGGCCGTTCTTGTCGGTGAATCCGCCCGTCTCGATGGCAGTGCCAGCTCGGATGCCGACGGCGATCCGCTCACATATCACTGGAGCCTCTTGAGCGCCCCTGAAGGCAGCAACGCCACCCTCTCCGACGCTGACACCATACTGGCGTACATCGATAT
>CAZEWY010000172.1:0-7636 GCA_964515945.1 uncultured Cellvibrionaceae bacterium | reverse complement strand
GTACGAGCAGGGGAGAAGTTCGCCCTATTCAGAGTTTTACAAGAATCAATACGCTCATGAAATGGCACAGGTAGACATGCTTTCGCAAAGCGAAGAGGAGCTATGGAATTACATCAACTACCTTGTTAGCAAAGTCAATGCCTACGAATGCATAATCGCTGGATTACAAACTCTTAAGCAGGACCACGTCCTTCAAGAGCTCGACCGAAACTATGGCTTATCAGGCTATTTCTCTATCTCCTAAATGCCCGAGGGTAAACAGATTGCGGTTTATGCAGGAAGCTGAGATTCAATGAAAGGGGGCCGGCATGCATTAGCTCTAGGTTAGCTCCTCGACATTGATGCACTTGAAGAATAATCTATTCATCAATTGGAATAGACGGACGCGGGCCGGGCTGGCCACGGCGCCCACTCATACTTTTCGTTCTTTGCCGCTTTCTGCGCGTTTCCGGTGCTCACTTTGTACATAAACAGTGTCCGTCGTTGCCATGCTAGCATGCCCTAGATCCTCCGAAAGATCCTTCAGCGCTCGACCTCGCTCAATCTCCATGCTTGCCCCAGTGTGCCTTAGCCAGTGAGTAGAGGCTTCAGATAGCTTGCGAGAGGCATCTTCACCATGTTCAAGTTTCATTTTCGCGTAAGCTTCGCTGAAGACCTCTTGCACGAGACGAGTTAGATGTCGAGATGTCATCCCGCCTTGGCCACGCAATTTCTCGACCAGTGGAGAAGTATCCGAGGTGGATGGAAGAGGGGGGAGGGCACGGTACCGACGGTAGCGTTTTAGATAGTCGAGAAATTGTGTGGGTACGGAAACATCGCGCAGCTTGCGGCCCTTGCCGTACACTTTCAACCACCAGTTTCCCTGGTCGTCTTGCCAGAAGTGGCTCATTGACGGCGACCAAGCTTTACGTTCGGACAATTCTGATATTCGCAGAAAAAGCACCTTAAGTGACGCTATGACAAAAAGGCTTCGCTCGTAGCCAGGATCCTTATCGGCTAGCAGTTCGGCGGTCTTAAGCACGTAATCCCATTGGGCTTCGGTTAGCCGGCGTACCTCCTTGATCTGCGCGTCAGCTATGAAGTAACGGCAGTCCGCCTTAGCCACTTGCACCGGGTTTCCGTAGCAAATTTCCTCATACATCAGATACTTGTAGAAAGCCATGATCGCCGTGAAGGTCGCATTCAGCGTTTCCTGAGAAGGCCGATACTTCTTTCGGTCAAGCTGTTGATCCTGCGGCATGTTCTTGGCGCGCTTTAACCTGAACGGCCTCCATTCGTCGTTAACTTCAAAGCGTCCATTGTTAAGTCTGAAGCGGTCAGCGCTTGCCACGCCAATCCAGGTCACCGGTGGTTTCCAGAAAAAATCGGCGTATTCAAGAATATCGCCTTTGCGAAAGCCATCCATCGGATTCTTCTTAACCAGGAACACCCATAACAAAAACTTCTCGGTTTCGGACCTGAACCGCGCATAGGTGTGTTCGGATTTGTTGCGGCCAACATACTTCAAGAAGTCCAGCCCCCAGGACCAATGTTGTCGGCGCCATGGCTGATCCTGGTTCAGAAATTCGTTGACCTGTGGGTAGTCAGCCAGATCGAGAGCATGGATCTCGTCGAGGGTTGGATACAGCGGAACGGGATTGGGCACAGACATGGTAAAAGCGTCAAAGATTGGATTTGATGTCATTATAGTTGGGCGTTATCTATAGTCAAATACGTCACGGTATAAGACATAGTAAGAGCCTTACCTTGTATACCACCAGCCTTCCGTTCGGACTGCCGCCGCGATCAGTCAGCAATGAACGTAAGTCGTTGGCGAGCCCCAGCACAGCTGACTCAGGGCATTAGAACTGTCCGTGCTCGTTTGTCAGAAGCCACGGCCGTCCACCATAGTTAAGCGTGTCGTCGGGCTAGTTTTCGTGAGGCAACTTGGAAAGCTCAGAGTGGCGCGAGGCCCTAGACGGCGGGGCTTCCAGCGGAATCTTGTCTTGTGATAGATGCTTCGCGAGATAAAATGGTCGAAAATTCCCAGTACCCCTTATACTTAGCCAATATCCTCAAATCGGCTTCAGGCAGCGCTATGAACCCTCCAACCCCCATTCCGTTATACCCGGTACTCGATGAGATCCAGGCACTGAACTTGGCTGAGTTCCCTGAGGTTGATGCTTTCCTTGATGAGGACCAAAGCTGGCGCAGGCAGCATTGGCTTTGGGGTCTGGATTTCCTGCAGTATGTGGGACGCAACAAGTCCGAGCATACATACGCGAGGTTCAGGTCTGAAACCGAGAAATTCCTATTGTGGGTTTTTCTGGTTAAAAAATCACCAATGGATGGTTTGCGTAAGGCGGATATTCTCGAATACGCGGATTTCTGCTGGAAACCGCCGGTATCCTGGATTGGTTTGGCCAGCGCGGATCGGTTTACACCTGCCAACGGCGTATACAAGATCAATGAGGAATGGCGTCCATTCCGGATCAAGCGCTTAAAGAATATGCCGCAGACTCAGCCGATGGATCGGAAAAAGTACCGCCCATCACAGGAGACGCTTAACGCGACCTTTACAGCGATTATGGCGTTTTATAAATACCTGATGTATGAAGAAATCTGTTATGGGAATCCCGCACAGGTTGCGAAAACCGATTGTCGGTATTTCATCAAGGATGCGCAAATAAAGGAGATTCGGCGGCTCACCGAGGTGCAATGGAATTATGTGCTTAAGACCGCTGAGGAACTTGCGAATAGTGATCGCTCTTATGAGCGAAGTCTTTTCGTTATTGCAGCGTTAAAAGTCCTGTTTTTGCGTATATCGGAGTTATCTGATCGTGACGCTTGGTCGCCGGAAATGAACCATTTTTGGCAGGATGAGCAGGGCAACTGGTGGCTTAAAATTTTTGGGAAGGGCAGAAAGCTGCGTGATGTTTCAGTGCCAACGCAGTTTCTGGATTACCTGAAACGGTACCGGAATTACCGTGCTCTTCCCCCTCTTCCCTCACCCTCTGATACATCTCCCATCGTGGAAAAGCTTCGCGGTCAGGGCGGCATGACGTCCAGGCACCTCACGCGGATTGTACAGGACGTGTTTGATCAGGCTCACGCTAAGATGAAAGCTGAGCACGGTGAAGATGCCTCGCGGAAATTGCTGGAAGCTTCAACGCACTGGCTGCGGCATACGGGCGCAAGTATGGAGATTGAGCGTGGCCGCGCATTGAAAGATCTGTCTGAGGATTTGGGCCATGCCAGTATGGCAACTACGGACACCGTATATGTGCAAAGTGAGCACAGAAAACGCGCCGAGAGTGGAAAAAACCGTAAGGTGTGATCGCGAGCAGTGCATTTCCCAAGGCCCTCTTGTTTGAGAGTTTGTGAGAATTGTCCTATGATAGCCCTTTTAGTCCGACGGACAATTAGGCTCCCCCCAATTCGGACACTTGTCCCGCTAATGTTGTTGTCGGATGACGGCGGCAGCTAACGGACACGCTACTGACACAATAACGAGTGTTTTCACTCCTAACCAATGAGATTTATCCCATGACTGTGAATGCTCGTTGTATTTTCACCGTTTTAGTCTTGATGCTCCTGGGCACCTTCATCGCTTCTTGTTCGGAATCCGGCCAGGTGGCTACAACGACACCCTCCGGTGAGGGACATCATCTGGAATCTGTCTTGATCTTCTCCAAAACCACCGGCTGGCGGCACGACTCGATCCCTGCGGGTGTGGACGCAGTGGCGGAGCTGGTGAAGCAGAGAGGCCTCACACCGGTAGCGACGGAAGACGCCAGTGTGTTCACCGATGAAGAGCTGCGGGAGATGGCGGCGGTTGTATTCGTTAACACGACCGGGGACATCCTTGATGAACAGCAGCAGCTGGCCTTTGAGCGATATATACAGGCTGGCGGAGGCTTTGTGGGCATTCATGCCGCAACGGACACCGAGCATGAGGGAGACTGGCTCTGGTTCCAGCGCCTGACGGGCGCCGTCTTCCAGTCACATCCGAATGATCCCTCGAACGTGCAGAAAGCCATGATCAACGTTGTTGATCCGCACCACCCGTCGACCGAGGGGCTGCCGGAACAATTTCGCGTCGTTGATGAATGGTATAACTTCAAGTCCATGTCAGATCAACGCAATGACCTGCTGACCGTCGATGAGCGCAGCTATCAGGGCGGAACGCACGGCGCCTACCACCCCATTGCCTGGTACCACGAGTTTGATGGTGGCCGCGCATTTTACACGGCCCTTGGCCACACCATCGAGATGTATAGCAACCCCCTGTTTTTGAAACATCTGGACGGCGGGCTCGAGTATGCTCTGGCGGAGCGCCAGCCGCTGGATTATTCACATGTGAAGCCCGATCCGCGTCGGTTCAACCGGCATGTGCTGGTGAATAACCTGGATGAGCCGGTGAGCTTCGACGTGACCAAAGATTACAGCGCAGCCATGATCGCCCAGCGCGGGGGCAAACTCTTTTGGCTGGATGTTGCCACTGAGAAATTATCCTTAATGGCGGAATTTGATGTCTTTGCGCCGGCCAAGAGAATCGAATTTGGCCTGCTGGCGGTCGCCTTCGATCCCGACTTTGCCACCAACCAGATCATCTACGTCATGTACAACGTCCCCGACGAGAGCGGCGAGCATGATCTGCTGCAGCGTTTGGCGCAGTTCAAGGTGAGCGGGAAAACTCTGGATATGGCCTCCGAACAGGTTCTGATAGACATCCCCAATGACGACACCTGCTGTCACACGGGCGGTGACATGGATTTTGACCGCCACGGAAATCTGTTCGTGGCACTTGGGGACAACTCCAACCCTTTCGAATCCCATGGCTCCGGCCCGATCAATAACACTGCGGAAGGCAAGCACCACGACGCACTGCGTACCTCTGGCAACAGCCAGGACCTGCGCGGCAAAATCTTGCGTATTCATCCGGATAAGAACGGCGGCTACACCATTCCAGAGGGTAATCTGTTCACCTCGGCTGAAGTGGGCCGCCCGGAAATTTACGTCATGGGTACCCGCAACCCTTACACCCTCGCCGTGGACAATAAGACCGATACACTCTATTACGGCGACGTCGGCCCCGATGCCAAGGAAGATACGGCCGAATTCGGGCCACGCGGCTACGACGAAATCAACAAAGTGACCAAAGCGGGCTTTTTCGGTTGGCCAACCATGGTGGGCAACAACTTCCCCTACCGCATGTATAACTATGAGACTGGCACCAGTGGCAATCTGTTCAACCCTTTGGCACCGGTCAATATCTCCCCGCGCAACACCGGCTTAAAGGTGCTGCCCCCGGCCCAACCCGCGCTGATCTGGTACCCCTACGGGAACTCCAATCGTTTCCCCGAATTGGGCCAGGGCGGTCGCAATGCGTTGGTGGCCGGTGTGTATCCGGAGTCTGGTGACCTGGCCTACCCCGAGTACTACCAGGGCAAGCTGATTATCGGCGACTTTATGCGCAGCTGGATCAAAGTGGTCACGGTAGATGACAACGACAATGTGGTAAAAATCGAAGATCTTGCCCCTACCATTGATTTCGCCGGGCCACTCGACCTTATGATTACCGCCGACGGCCGCCTATGGGTACTTGAATATGGCACACAGTGGTGGGCGGGCGGCAAAGACGCTAAGCTGAGTGTTATCGAATACAATGCCAATGCCGTACTGCCCGATCCCAAAGAGAATGAGACGGCAACCACCGCAGCGGCTGGCGGCCTCGGCCATCAAGCCCAACTGGAAATCGCCGAGGGTAAAGAGGCCGCCAAGGAAATCAGTTGCGTTGCTTGCCACAAAGAGCGCGAAGCCTCGGTCGGTCCGAGCTTTTTGCAAATCAAGCAGAAGTACAGCGGCTTGGAAGACCCGAAGGGCTATATTACCAGCGCCATTGCCAACGGCAGCACCGGAAAATGGGGCGAACACACCATGCCCGCCCATGACTTTCTGGACGAAAAGACCCGAGGAAAGCTGGCGGCCTACATTTTATCTATCACGCCAGAAGGCGAAGAATAGCCGTAGGCCGACCGGCTTCGGCCGGCAAAGCCCGTGCCTCCTGGCCCGATAACATAACCCACAGGAGAGATCAGTATGAACAGCCTTGTGCGTGTGCTACCCATGTGCGCCCTTCTCTTTCTCCACGGCTGCCAATTGAGTACGGGCGATGATCCAAAAGCTTCCGCCCGTGCTCAAGGAGACTTCTCAGAAATTACCGCAGAGTCCCTCAAGGCACTGACAAAGAAAGTGGCCGATTGGCAAATTGAGCACTTTGACGAGCAGGGCAAGTACCGCGCGCTACCACGCAATCCGCCCGAGTGGGCGAACAGGGAGCCGTATCACGACCTGGAGTGGCAAAACGGTGCTTTGTATGCGGGGATGAACCAGTGGCGCAAAATCGCGGATGACCCCAAATATACGCAATGGCTGATGGAGATTGGCGAGCGCAATAACTGGAAGCTGCACCGCCGCCCCTACCATGCCGACGACCACACGGTGGGGCAGTTCTACCTCGCCCTTTATGAAGACTTCAAGGAGCCGCGGATGTTGAATCCGGTGCGGGATCAGTTTGACTGGATTCTGGAGAACCGGAAGACCGGGACACTGGACTGGGAGGCGGAAAACACCCACGCACACGACCGCTGGGGCTGGTGCGACGCACTGTTTATGGCGCCTCCTGTGTGGGCGCGGCTCGCCAAGGTGACGGGAGATCAAAAATATCTGGAATTTATGGATCAGGAGTACCACGCCACCTACGATCTTTTGTGGAGCGAAAAGGATCACCTGTTCTGGCGCGACTCAACCTACTTCGATCAGAAGGAAAAAAACGGGGAAGACATTTTCTGGGCGCGTGGTAACGGCTGGGTGTTCGGCGGCCTGGCGCTCATGATTCCGGACTTGCCGCAAAATTGGGAAGGACGCGCGTTCTACCTGGACATTTACAAGAAGATGGCGCGGCGCCTGAAAGAGATTCAACGAACCGACGGAACCTGGTCCATGGGCTTGCTGGGCGGCACAGAGGGATATCCCATCAGAGAAACCAGCGGCACATCGTTTTTCACCTTTGGTCTGGCATGGGGTATCAATCAGGGCATTCTTGACCGCGAGACCTATGAGCCGGTCGTGCTCCGGGCCTGGCAGGCTCTGTCGGATTCAGTGACCGAAGAAGGCTTACTGGGCTATGTTCAACCGGTGGGTGCAGCCCCCGGTGATTCATTCCCCAACTACACGGAAGCCTACGGTGTAGGCGCCTTCCTCGCAGCGGGAAGCGAGCTGTACAAAATGCTGAGTAATCAGGCTCAGGAGCGTACCGAGCCAGAATCATCCCACCGCTTCAATACACCCACCGAAAACCTGATAACGGGTGGACAACCTTCACTCACAGAATTGAAAGAACTCAAAAATGCCGGTGTGACAAAAGTCATAAACCTGCGCGCGGCGGATGAAGACGTGGCCTTCAATGAGCAGACCGAAGCGGAAGCACTCGGGTTGGAGTATGTTTCTTTGCCGATTTCGGGCGCGGCGGATGTCACGTCAGAAAATGCGAGAAAGCTGCATGAGCTTTTGGAAGGCGATGAAAAAGTATTTCTCCATTGCGCCTCTGGGAACAGAGTCGGTGCTCTACTGGCAATCCGCGCGCACGAGATCG
>CAZEWY010000171.1:0-7643 GCA_964515945.1 uncultured Cellvibrionaceae bacterium | reverse complement strand
GCGACGCGGTCGTACGGATAGTGGCTTGTACCATGTCACTCACGACCTGTTCCATATGCCCAAAACCATGCGGCAGCTCGCAGTGGTGCAGTTTTTTTCCTGGTTCGCTCTCTTTACCCTGTGGATTTACGCCACATCCGCCGTGACCGCTTTTCATTACGGCACCCGGGACACCACCTCCGAGGCCTACAACCAGGGTGCCGACTGGGTGGGCGTACTTTTCGCCTCCTACAATCTGTTTGCCGCCCTGGCCGCTTTTGTCATTCCCCTGCTGGCGCGCCGCACCAGCCGCAAGACAGCGCACATCATTAATCTGTGCCTGGGCAGCGCGGGGCTCATGGCCTTTATTGTTATCAGGGACCCCGTCTGGCTGCTGGTCTCCATGGTGGGCGTCGGTTTCGCCTGGGCGTCGATTCTGTCCATGCCTTACGCCATTCTCTCCTGCTCATTACCGGCGCACAAAATGGGCGTTTACATGGGCATTTTCAATTTTTTTATTGTGATCCCGCAAATACTGGCCGCCAGCATTCTCGGCCTGCTGGTGCGCGAACTTTTTGCGGGCAAGACGATATATGCGCTGGTGTGTGGAGGGGTATTTTTACTGCTGGCAGCGGTGGCTACCTGGTTTGTGAACGACGAGGAGGAAGATGCGATATAGCTGGGGAATTCTAGCGTTCAGGTTTCTGACGTCACCATTTTTTTCCGTGCGCGCCTGACATTGGCGCCACAGGAGCCGCGCACAATCAACTGCGCCGGCAGCAACAAAGGTTCAACACTTTCGCCATCCACCAGTTTCAGCAAATTATCCACCAGAAGCTCGCCGGCCAGGCGGGTATTCTGTTGCACCGTGGTCAGGGGCGGATGGGTATAGGAAGACATGGGGATATCGTCGAAGCCGATAACAGCCACCTGATCGGGAATCTTCAGATCCACCTCTTCCAGGGCCGTCATGGCGCCAATGGCAATCAAATCACTCGCGCCGAACACCGCGTCGAATTTCACCTTTCGCCGCAGCAGCGTTACCGCCGCTTCATAGCCTGCGCCTTCCGAGGTTTCGGCATCCACTTGCAGTTCCGGCTGTTCATCGATGCCCGCTTCGCGCAACGCCTTGATATGTCCCTGATAACGCTGCCGGAACTCGGGGCAGTGCTCGGAAATGCCGCCGAGAAAGGCAATGCGGCGGCGGCCCAATTCCAGTAAATGCCGGGTGGCCTTGTAGGCACTGTTGAAGTTGTCGCAGCCAATGGACACCCCCGGCTGGCCCGGCAATACCGGCCCCCAGGTAATGTAGTGGGCTTTCATCTCGGTCAGGTGAATCAGTTTTTCGACATAGGTAACATAGTCACCATAGCCGAGGAATATAATGCCGTCCGCGCGATTGGCGTCCTCGTAGTCCGCGTGCCAGTCTTCGCTGAATTGCTGGAATGACACCAGCAGATCATAGCCCCTGGCCGCCGACGCGCGCGTAATACTGGCCAGCATGGACAGGAAAAACGGGTTGATGAGCGAATCGCCCGTGCCGGGATCCTCACACAGCAGCAACGCAATGGTTTTGGTTTTTTGCGAGCGCAGATTGCGGGCGTTTTTATCAACCTTGTAGTTCAGCTCCCGGGCAATGGCCTGCACACGCAGGCAGGTTTCCTTGTTGACCAGGGGGCTGTTGCGCAAGGCGCGGGAAACCGTGGACTGGGATACACCAGCACGAAAGGCAATGTCGAAAGACGTGGGGCGGTCGTCTCGCATGGTCGGAATCCGGATTTGCAAAAGAGGCACTCAATGGTGAAATGATATGCCTTGTTGTTATAAGCTGCTGATTCGCCTGAATTTGTTCACTTAAGATTAGCAGAAGAACCTGACTATAGCACAGCCATTGCCCTTCGGCTGTGCCAGCGACCGAATTCATACGCAACCATGGGGATACCCGATGCGGTTCCGCGCGACTACCACAACTCACGCGAACTTAACCCGATTATGCCGCTCTAATTTCTGGATTGAGGCCACACCCGGCTTCGGCCAACATCCGTGCAGCATATGCACATCCAACATGGAGAAAAGCCTATGGCTGCCACCGCAACGGACATCATCAAGATCATATTCGCGATACTGCTGCCGCCTGTCGGCGTGTTTATGGAAGTCGGATTCAAGGGCCATTTCTGGCTGAACATACTGCTGACGATTCTCGGCTATGTCCCCGGCATCATCCATGCCCTTTACGTCATTCTGAAGCATTAGAGGTACCGGCGCCCCTTGGTGTCACAGAACGAGTGGTGTCATGGAACAAGTCGGCCATCGTCAGAGCTTGGGGGTCACCCGGCTCAGATGATTTCTTTCGTAGGCCTCCTGGCAATCCATGCAACGGCTGGCGGTCGGTTGCGCCAAAAGCCTGTCGGCATCAATATGGGTGCCGCAATCAATACATTTGCCGTAAGTTCCCTTCTGAATTCTCACTTCCGCATCCTCAATCGCCCGCAGGTGTTCCGTCTCTCTATCCAGGAGTTCGAGCTGCATGTCCTGGATCACATCGGCAACTGAATAATCGGCCGGGTCCTTCAACTGGGTCAGCCGGTCGAGCCTCTGGGCATGCTCCGACTCCCCCCGGAGCTGATCGCGAATCTGCGCAAGCAGTGCCCTGCGCTCCGACTGTAGCTGCCCAACTATTGTCGCCAGTTGGCTTTCATTGAGATCACTCATGGATCAGGGCTCCGTTTGACGTTGACAATTCACCGCTTCAACAGTGAATTCTGACCCTGACCACCGCAAAAGATTCAGGCGGGAAGGAGTGGCGGGAATATGGTGCACACTGGGGGCCAATGCTAGACTTGATCCCAGAAAGCTCCGAGTGCCCGGGCTATCTCAGCTTTCGCCAAAAGTGGTCCCGTCCGGGCACGAGTTGGCAAAGAAAATAACAACAGCCCGAAGATTGCCAAAAACAAAAATTCAGGGAGCGCTCCAATGAATAATGCCCAGCTTTCGCCTCTCGATTCCGCCACCCGCTATGGTCTGATCGCAATTGCCGTCATACAGGGCTACGCCCTGTATTTTCTGCACCTATCCCTGACCGAAGAGGTCTGGCCGTCGACGGACATGCGCTGGCTAAAAGCGCTTTATACCGTCGCTATCGGTGTGCCGGCATTTTTCTATCTGGGCATGGAACATATCCGGGACAAACGCAATCCCGTCACGGCGGTTGTCCTGGCCATACTGCTGTTTATACTTGGCTGGCACCTCGGCTGGGTTGAAAACGCAATGGGCGTTCCCATCCAGTATGCCCATGAGTTCACGCCGCCATTCATATTCAGTCTTGGTGTAGCCCTGTTTATTTTTGCCTTCTTTTACCGCTCCTGGTGCGTCAGCGACGGTCGACAATTCGAATACCGTCAGCTTCTGGCTTTTTCATGGCAACAGGCGCTGACCATGGGCCTGCTCGGACTCTTCGTACTTGCCTTCTGGTTGTTGCTGTTGCTCTGGGGCGGCTTGTTCGACGCCATCGGGATCGGATTCTTTGAAGAACTATTTGAACAGCCGGCATTTATCTATCCCGTTACCGGGCTGGTGCTGGGCTTCGGGCTGGTACTGATTCGCCACCGCATTCGCCTCGTCGCTACGGTGCAGTTCATGTGCGAAGCATTGATCAAGGCGCTGCTGCCACTGGCGGCATTGATCGTGGTCCTGTTCCTCGCCACCCTGCCCTTCACCGGCCTGCAACCCATCTGGGACACAGGCAACGCCGCCTTGTTGATGATGGCGCTCACACTGGTCCTGCTGTTTTTCTTCAACGCTGTACTCGGCGGCAATCCGGAACAGCCCAGTTACCCGCTACCCGTAAGATTGTTCGTGTTCGTGGCAATAGCCCTGCTGCCCATCAGCACACTGCTGGCGGCCTGGGCCCTGTGGCTGCGCATCGACCAGTATGGCCTCACGCCAGATCGCCTGTGGGCCGGCGTCATACTGTTGCTCACCGCCGGATATACCCTCAGCTATACACCCCTGATCCTGTGGAAGCGTGAAAGCTCCACTCCCCACATCCAGACCGCCAATAAATGCATGGCCCTGGTCATTGGCTGCGTCCTGGTGCTGATCAATACCCCCGTGGCGGACCTGCGATCCTGGGCGGCGCAAAGCCAGGCATCGCGACTCTTGAGCGGACAGGTCAAAGTGGAAGAGTTCGACTTCGCTTATCTGCGCTTTTCCATGGGTGCCTATGGCGTGCGCGTCCTGCGTGAAATCGAAAAAAGTGAGTTCGCCAAGGACAAACCCGAAGTCGCCAAACGTATTGCCGCGGCCATGGCCCAAAAAAACCGCTGGAGTGAAGAACCCATAGTGGACAAAACAGATCTCGCGGCAGTCGCGGAACTCATCGACGTGGTCCCGACAGATGCAACCCTGCCTGAAGATCTGCTTAAACTGATCATCAACGATCAAAGCCATTGCCTCAACGCAACCGAATCCTGTCGAGCCATAAAATTACCCGGCGCAGACGACGGCGCAGACTGGCTGCTGTTGCGCAAGATAAACCACTGCTCCTACGGCGCCGCTTATGTAGAGCACGACGACCAGTGGCTGAAAATGGGCACCCTCAATACCAGCGGTTGCTGCAAGGATGCATCCGGAGATTTGAGCAAAGGTTTGAATGAGGGCGAGATACCCACGCGTATCCCTGGTCCCTTCCTCGCCTATGCAGGTGCAAGCTGCCTGTATTCCGTTACCGCTGACAAGGACTATTTACAGGGGCTGGTGCCGCAGTTGGTGCCGACGGCTATGGGCGAAGGCGGGATGTAAGATATTTGTAATGCTCCCCCGGCCCCTTGTTCTACGCCATGTCTTTTTCTTAGACGAAGGCCTTTTCGATTAGACCTGCGCCATGCCCCCATCGACTGCAAGATCAACGCCGGTGATGTACGAGCTTTCATCGGAAGCGAGGAACACGACAGCAGCAGCGATTTCCTCGGGCTTGCCTCTGCGACCAAGCGGAACTTGTGAGGTGAACCCAGCTATCGCCTGTTCGACCTGTTCAGGGGGAAGGCCCACCTTTTCCAAAGCAGGAGTTTCAATTGGGCCAGGACTCATCGAATTCACACGAATCTTGCGATCTTTCAATTCCACCGTCCATCCACGCGCGAAGCTGCGCACGGCTGCCTTACTAGCGGCGTATGCGGTCAAGCCTGGCACTCCCAATTCGTTTGCGTTCGAAGAGGTCAGGATGATCGAGCCACCATCTTTGAAAAGGGGAAGAGCTTTCTGCACAGTAAAGAATAGTCCCTTTACGTTAATGTCGAAGGTCTTGTCGAATTGTTCCTCAGTCGAAATTGCAAGTGGCGCGATTGTTCCTCCTCCTGCGTTCGCAAAGAGAATATCGATGTGACCATGCTTCTCTTTCACAACGGCATAGAGTCGATCAAGATCTTTTAAATTCGAGACATCACCTGCGACAGTCGTCACGTTTCTACCGATGTAACGGGCTGCATCAGCCAGCTCATTCTCTCTTCGCCCAGTGATCACGACATGCGCACCTTCTTCGACGAAGCGCTTAGCTGTAGCTAAACCCATGCCACTGTTACCGCCTGTGATGACCGCGATTTTTCCCTCTAATCTCTTTGTGTTGTTGCTCATCTGTTTTTCCTTTTTTGTTGGTAAAATGAATTCAAAATTTTAGTCGTTTAAGCAAATCCAGGTGTAGTGCGTTTAGAGGCCCCCCGAACTGCTGGAGTTTTCCACCATCAATCAGGCCTCCAATATCCACTGGGACAAAGCCCGTTTCCTCAAGTGCGCCGGCCAGTTTCCGTTTTGCGTCGGCATCGTCACCTGAAAGGAACAGAACCAATTTAGGCCTCGTGTCTGAATAGTCCTGAATCCAATTCACCACGAGCGTATTGAGTGCTTTGACCAAGCGGGCTCCAGAAGCATAACTTGCAATGATCTCGCTCCCGGTTTTTCCCTGGGTCTCCACATCTAAAGGGCGATTCGTCGCATCGACGAGAATACGCCCGTTCCAGTCCGAAACCTCGGCGAGTGCTTGCTCTGCGTGTTCCCAGCGTACACTTAGAATCACGATGTCCTGGTCCGCAGCCTCGCTGACCGTGCCCGCTCGGGCATTCGGGCCAATACTGCGAACAAGCTCGGCCAACGAGTCCGGTCCCTTGCTGTTACTGAGAACGACCTCGTGTCCATGTAGAACAAAATGCTTGGCGTATGTCTGTGCTACGTTTCCTGCTCCAATAAATCCAAATTTCATATGCATTTTTCCTTTCATTCATTGTTTGGTTACTATAAAAGTATCTATTTAAGTCAAAAAAATAGCTACCTGGACTTGCTCCTGATTTTTGAAACCACATCCGCCAGAGTAGTCCGTTTCAAATCATTTTCGAGAGCTTTTTGAGAGTTCATCAGAACCTCACCCATTACTTCCTTGATATTACAACTCACAATACACCCTTTGGCTTCGGCATAGGTGTGGATAGCGAAAGCATTCGGAGGGTTAACCGCAGAGTAGATGTCCAGGAGAGAGATGCTCGTTGGACTTCTGGCCAGATCATAGCCCCCGGATTTACCCACAGTGGTCGAGACCAGCTTCGCCTTGGAGAGTTTGACAAGAATCCTCTTAACGAAAACCGGGTTCGCATTCACGCTACCTGCGAGAACTTCCGACGTAAAAGTCGATTTGTAGTGTGCAATTGCTGCCAATACATGAACAGCAATCGAAAATTGTGTGTTTACAGAAGCCATAACGGATACCTTAATAGTATCCTATAAAGAAGTCAACTCTTATTTTAGGTAATGGGGATCATACGTAACCTGGACGCCACACCCTACTACCACTGTACGTCTCGTTGCGTGCGAAGGGCCTTTCTGTGCGGGAATGACTCCGTCACTAGCGAATCCTTCGAACACCGCCACCGATGAATGGATCCACACCGTCCATGGTGTTCAGCGCTACGCGCCAGCTAAAGCTGCTCTAATTTGATCCCTCCAAATTAGTGGGAATCCTGCTTCAGCTCCCAGGTCTTGCTGGATGAAAAGGCCCTGGCGGCCTGCATGGCCTATGTTGACCTGAATCCTGTTCGCGCCAAAATGGCCGACACGCCCGAAACCTCTGATCACACCTCCATCAAGTCCCGTATCCACGGGCTTAGGGGCAGCAGTGATCAGCCGGAAAGCCTGATGCCTTTTGTTGGCAATCCCAGAGAGCCGATGCCGGCAAGCCTGCCGTTCCGGTTGGAAGACTATATTCAGCTCGTTGGCCGCTCTTACGCATCCTGCGTTCGCGGCATTAGTGCATCCATGCACGTCACTGGAGTGGCCGTATCATTCGAGAAGGTAAACGTGGTGCCATCGCCGCGGATCTCCCGCCCATTCTGGATCGATTGAACATTGACCCAAAGCATTGGCTTTTTCTGGTGACCAAGTTTGATAGTCAGTTCAAAGGACTTGTTGGCTACGCCCATCGTTTGAAGGCGACTGCAAAACAACTCGGCTATCAACGCACTCCCGGTTTGTCCTCCTGCAGAGCCCTTTAACCTAGAGCCATTCAATGCTCTTATTAAGACTCTGTGCTTGAAAGGGCAGGGCTAGCCACATCCGCAAATCCGTCAAATGACACCTGCATCCTCATTCCCATATTTTTAAGATTCGTGAATTGGCTCTCC
>CAZEWY010000170.1:0-7693 GCA_964515945.1 uncultured Cellvibrionaceae bacterium | reverse complement strand
ATGTACAAGTACGCTGACCCGGAACTGGAAGCTCTGCCGCCCGCCCACAAACTGATGCTGCGCATGGGGCCGGACAACAGCCGCAAGTTGAAGCAAGTGTTGCGCGAACTGCGGTCGAAAATTGAAAAGTAAACAGTAAACGGGTGGTGGTTGGACGTAGGTACGGGTTAGCCGCGCAGCGGCGTAACCCGACACCCTAATCACCGCTCACCGCTCACCGCTCACCAATCACTCATCACTCTCCTGACCCCGTCGCTTGAGTGGCCTTGAAAACTGAAAAATAAAAAAGCTGACGGCCGAGAGCAGTATCGCAATTTCATAGCTGCTGTATGCGACGGAAATGCCGATGGCGCCTGTATTCCAGATGCCGGCCGCCGTCGCCGTGCCGGCGACATATTTGCGCTCCTTGAGGATGGCGCCGCCGCCGATAAACCCCATCCCGGTGATAATGCCGTACATTACCCGCGCCTGAGCTTCGTCGCCGTTAAAGGCGTCGATTCCCACCAGCATATAGGCGCAGGCCGCCACCGAAACCAGAGGAAAGGTGCGCAGGCCCGCGCCGTGGGACTGGTGCTCACGGTTGATTGCGATGGGCAGGGCCAGCAGGAAAGCGACGCTGAGCTGGAAGAAATGAGTCAGAAGCTGCTGCCATTGAATATCCAGAAGCTGCATGTGTTCCGCATCCTATAGCGACCTCGGGTCCTTTTTAGTTAGGTTTTTTATGGCGTCAATGGTTCAGCAAAACGCCGGGGAAATACGAACTGCATGCCAAGACGTGGGTAATGGCATTGCGGTCATACTCATCGCCCGGGTAGATCAGAGTCCGAAGGGATAGGTGTCCGGCATGCCGGACAGGGTGCGTGTGTTCAGTGGCGTCAATGCGTGGGTCTTGTCGAACCAGACGTACTCGTCAAACTGATCGGCGAGCCGGGCCTCGAAATAGTGGCTGGCGCGCTCGGTTTCAGGGCGATAGATCACGCCTATGGCGCGCTCCAGGTGACTTTCGTGCAGGCGCTGGCTCAGAGCACTGGACTCTGGATCCCGCAACCCCAGGGTAAAGGCGGGAATGTCTGTTTCGTGGCAAAGGCGTTCCCAACTCTCCTTGAGTGACGGGCGCACGCGCTTGATCTCCACGGGATCCCCCCAGTCAGTCGCGGCGGCGACCGTACCACTGTGAGTGCCGAAGCCGATCAGATAAACATCGTCCCCCCAGGCTTCGCGGCACAACTGCCCCAGGTTGTGCTGCCCGCGCGCAACCATATCCGTGCCCGTGGCATCGCCGATATGTGAATTGTGTTCCCAGACCACCGCTTTGCTGGTATTGCCGCCGTATGTCAGCAGGGACTGCAGAGTGTCGAACATATGGCTGTCGCGCAGGTTCCAGGATTCACTGTAGCCGCCGTACATGCTTCGGTAGTAGCGCTCGGCATTGGCAATGAGCCGTGCATTCTGCACGGCGTCCATATAACGGGCGCCATCCTGTGCGCTGTACTGGAGACGTTTGCCCAGCAGATCCGCAAGCATGGCGACCACGTCGTCCTCACATTCCCGGTAACGGCCGGTGATGGCCGCGCGCCCATAAGTGGCGGGGTCGGCCTGCCAGGGGGTCAGGCAGCCGTAGCGTTCGCGCGCGACTTTCGCGGTATCCGTGTCGATGCCTTCCAGATAACCGAGCACCGCCTCAATGGAGGTGAAGAGGCTGTACAGATCCAGGCCATAAAAGCCTATGCGCTGTTCGGGGTCGGCAATACCCGCATTATGCTCACGCAGCCAGTCGACAAACTCCCGCACTTCTTCGTTGCGCCACATCCAGGTGGGGAAGCGGGTGAAGGCAGTCCATTCCGCCGGTGGTGTTTGCAGGTCGCGCACATAATGGTCTATGCGGCTGGCGTCGGGCCAATCCGCCTCCACGGCCACAAAATTGAAGCCCTGGGTTTCGATCAGCGACTGGGTAAGGCGCGCGCGGAAGCGATAGAATTCCGAAGTCCCATGGGAGGCTTCGCCGATGAGCACTACGCGGGAGTCGCCAATACGGCCCAGGAGTCTATCCAGCTCGGCTGCGTCCGGATTCTCCATCACCGGCTCCGCCGCATCGGCAATCAGTTCACTGGTCGAGGATTTGGCGGCGGGTTTGCGGCGCCGGGGGAGGGATTTTGCCGTGACCGGTTTTTCCGAATCGCTCCGATCCCGGGCGTCCTGCCAGCCTTCATCACCCACCAGTGGCACAAAACGCACATCAGTCAGGCGCTCTTCCACATAGTCGTGCTCACCCGTGCGAACCACTCGCACCAGCGCCTGATGGGTTTCCGAAGCGCCCACGGGAATTACCAGTCGCCCGCCAATTGCCAGCTGGTCTTTCAGGGTTTCCGGCACGCGCGGCCCGCCAGCGGCAACAACTATCGCCTGATAAGGCGCGGCGTCAGGCCATCCCAGAGTGCCATCGCTGTGGATGACTTCCACATTCCGGTATTTCAGCGAGTGCAGTAGATCGCGGGCAGAATCCGCCAGGGCTTTCAAACGCTCAAGGGTATACACTTGGTCGGCAATTTCTCCCAGCACGGCGGCGGCATAGCCGGAGCCGGTACCCACCTCCAGCACCCGCTCGCCGCCCTCGAGTTGGAGGGCGTCCACCATGTAGGCCACTATGAAGGGTTGTGAAATGGTCTGGTCTTCGGCAATCGGCAGGGGCGCATCTTCATAGGCAAACTCGCGCATGGCCGGAGACACAAAATCTTCCCGCGGTACCTTATTCATCGCTTTCAGAACCAGCGGTGAGCGAATGCCCCGGGCGGCGATTTGCCGGTCCACCATAACCTGACGCTGGCTGGTATAAAAGGCGGGCCTCTCTATCTCGTATGCCATAACTGCTGCCTCCCAGACATCCTGAAATTGAGACAGGATTCCGTGGGAGAGTTCCAAGGAGCGAGTTCCAAGGAGTGGGTTCTGAGAAGAGAGTCCCGAACAGCGAATTGTGGAAAGAGGGCTAGTTTTTTTGCATTCCCGAGGTGGACCTTTCGCCCGCGCCGCACGTCTAACCGGGTCGGGCTGGTGTAAAATAAATTCCTCGGCGTCACTACTGAGAAAGACCTTTTTTCGGGCATTTTTTGAGTTTAAGCAAGCCCATGCAATCGGTGGAGGTAACTATGTTGGTAAATGGGAAATGGTCCAGAGATTGGGATCCGGTTCAGAAAAAGGATGCCGAGGGTCGATTTATTCGCGAGGACAGCAGCTTCAGGGAGCGCGTGACACTGGAATCCGCCGATGCATCTGAAATCAAGCAACGCTTTCATCTCTATGTCGCCTACATCTGCCCCTGGGCAACCCGCACCCTGATCAGCCGCAGTTTGCTGGGGTTGGAAGAGGTCATTGACGTCAGCGTGGTTGAACCCTTCCTGACGGATCTCGGTTGGCGCTTCAAGGACTATCCATCCAGCACGCCACTGATGGAATCCGAGGTGGAGTATATTCATCAGCTGTATACCCGTACCAAAGCGGACTACACCGGCCGCGCAACAGTGCCGGTGCTCTGGGACAATCAGCAAGGTCGCATCATCAATAATGAGTCCGCCGACATTGTGCGCATATTCAATGACGATTTCCGCAAGGTTCACCAGTCATCCATTGACCTGTACCCCGAGCCGTTGCGCGATGAAATAGACACATTCAACGAAAAAATCTACCACAGCCTCAATAATGGTGTGTACCGGGCCGGCTTTGCTTCCACCCAGAGCGCCTACGAGGAAGCCTATAAGGAAGTATTCGACTGTCTGGATTGGCTCGAACACCTTCTGGGGGATCGGGAGTATGCGATGGGGGACGTCCTGACCGAAAGTGATATCAGACTGTTTGTGACCCTGGTGCGTTTCGATGTTGCCTATCACGGTCTGTTCAAGACCAACAAACGGCAAATCTTCGATTACCTGAATCTCTCCGCTTACCTGGAGCAGTTGCTGTCCATGGAGGCCTTTGCCAAAAACACCAATATCGACCACATCAAGGCCGGTTATTATTCGATTAAGGCCCTGAATCCCAAGCAGATAATTCCGGTGGGTCCGGAACTGGAATGGCTGTCAATGGTGAATCATGGAGACCAGTAAAATCGCACCGGCCATGTTCATCAGCCACGGAGCGCCAACCTTTGCCGTGGAACCTGGCAAGGCCGGACAACTCCTCACCCAGGTCGGGCGCGATCTGGATAGTCTGCGCGCGGTGCTCATCATGTCTCCCCACTGGATGACATCCGGTGTTCGCATCCAGTCAGCGGCGATGCCGGCCACTGTGCATGATTTTGGAGGCTTCCCCGAGAGCCTGTACCAGATCGATTATCCCGCACCGGGTTCCCCCTCCCTGGCGGACACAGTGAAGAGCGAACTGGCGAAGCATGGCCTTGAGGCGGAGCTGGACCCAATGCGCGGGCGAGACCACGGCGCCTGGGTTCCTCTGCTGCACCTGTTGCCGGGGCCGTTCGTACCGGTTGTGCAAATCTCACTGCCTCGCGGAGTGACTGCCGAGGGTATTTACGAACTGGGCCGAGCCCTGGCCGACTTGCGGCATCAGGGGATGGCGGTTATTGGCTCCGGCAGCCTTACCCATAATCTCTATGAAGTCGGCATGGCGGATAATGAGGTGGAAAATTATGTGCTGGACTTTCAGCACTGGGTAAGGGAGCGAGTCGAGGCCGGCAACATTGATGATCTGCTCAATGCCGAAACCCTGGCGCCGGAGTTTCACCGCGCCCATCCGACCACGGAACATTTCATGCCGCTGCTGTTTGCGCTCGGCGCCGCCAGACCGGAGGACACTGTGCTGGTCTTGAAAGGCGGCGTGGTACACCGGGTTCTGTCGATGGAATCCTACCTGTGGGCATCGGAAGAATAGCGACAAATGTCCACCTTCTATCCACCTGCATCCGCGGGCGTTTCCGGTCCTGTTTCGGAACTCCAGCACAAGCATATTGACTAAGTTTTGCGTTTCGCCAAAATCCTGGTAAGCGCTCGCGTCCTAATTCTGAAGAACCTTGCTCATATGCGTGTTGGTCAGGCAGCACATATGTGCGACCGACTGCAATTCTCACAAATCATACTGGTTGGGTTTATGGAAGGCCCCGTCGCGGTGTTCAGGGCGTCCTTGTTGGTTGCTCTGTCACTGTGTTTCTCCATCAGCGGGCACTCTTGCCGCGCGGAATCACTGGAAAATGAAATCTCGGGTTTTGTTCTGGACCGGAGCATAACCCGTGTCGGCCATGAGTTTACACGGTATTTGACCAACTACCGCAATATGCGCGGCTTGGGAGATTACAACCTTACAGTGTATGAGCGGCCTTCGGCGAGGTGGGGCAATCTTATCTGGGTCGAACAGGATAATCTCAAAGTCTTTCAGATTTTTCTGTTCCCGAGTACATCCGATATCAAAAATATCGCTGAAAATGCCATGAATCACATTCATCAACAAGTGCAGCGACAGAAGCTGCGAGAAGTTTTCGACCGGAATTACGATCTGGCAGACGATGAATTCTGAATTTTTCTGATTGCAGGGAGGTATCAATATGAGAAGCCAAGTTATTCTGGCTACAGCGATGGTGTTGTTGATGGCTGCGCCCCAGAGTCTTGGTGGCGAACTGGTTTACCGGCCCGTTAATCCGAGCTTTGGCGGCAACCCCCTCAATGGCAGCTATTTGCTCGGTACTGCTCAGGCCCAGAATGATCACCCGGCTCCCACGTCGTCCTCACCTTTTTCCCGCCGGTCCGCTCTGGATCGCTTTACTGATTCCCTGGAATCCCGCCTCCTCAACCAACTGATCGGCGACATAGGCGCGGGCAATGCCGGCACTCTGGTGACCGAAGATTTTATTGTGGATATTGTCGACAATGATGGCGTGCTCACGGTACAGATAACAGACCTGGCAACCGACGAGATGACTGAAATAGAAGTCTCCGGACTCAACCCTGGAAATTGATCATGGGCTGCTGCTGATATGAAATACCTGATATTTCCAGTGCTTTTACTTGTCACGGCCTGCTCTGCCCTGAAGGCGCCGTTGCCACCGGATATAAAAAGCCCGCGCCTGACGCCCCGCACTTCCACTTATACGGATCTGATTTCACTGCCTGAGCCGCGCGGGAAAATTGTTGTCGGCGTCTACAATTTTCGGGATCAGACGGGCCAGTACAAGAGCGCGCCGGCCAGCTCCTTTTCCACTGCGGTAACACAAGGCGCAACGGCTATGTTGGTGAGCGCCGCGGCCAGATCAGGATGGTTTATTCCTCTGGAGCGGCAAGGTTTGCAAAGCCTGCTGATGGAACGAAAAATTATTCGTGCCGCCTTGCAAAAGGAAAACCCGGAAGCAGAGAACCAACTGCCATCTTTGATGTCTGCAGATATACTGCTGGAAGGCGGTATCGTTGCTTACGATTCCAATATCAGAACGGGTGGTCTGGGCGTGCGCTATTTGGGAGTTGGCGCAGCGGAGCAGTATCGCGTTGATCAGGTTACCATCAATCTGCGCGCAGTCGATATTCGCTCAGGACGAATACTCCATAGCGTATTGGTCAGCAAATCCATCCTGTCCAAAGAAGTCACTACAGGAATCTATGCGTTTGTGGATCATAAGGAGTTGCTGGAAACAGAAACTGGAATGACAGCCAACGAGCCAGCGCAACTCTGTGTACTCGCGGCTATAGAGTCCGCACTTATCCATCTGATATCCGATGGCATTCAAAAGAATCTATGGGCGTTGAAAAACCCGAATGACGCAGACAATGAGATTCTGGCGAACTATTCAAGCCTGTCGGCGCTCGCTCAAGGGCCCGTAAACTGACGTGCATAGGGATCGCACCTCGTGACCAATGGAACGTTTCTGTCAAAAACTTCCCCGTCTCGATTCCTTCGATACACCATCTTATGGCTGTATTTTCTGGCTGTTGCAGTCAATGCTCAGGATCTGGTCCCGGGATCGCTGGACAGGAGCGTGGAAAGGGGCTTTTCGGAAGACGCTGTTATCCGTCAGTCTGGTCGTCAACTCAGTGGCAGTATTGAGCAACAGGGCCACCACCGGGCGGTCATCATTCAGCAGGGAATTTTAAACGAGGCGGCTATTACTCAAAAGGGACAGGGTAATGTCGCCTATATTGAGCAACTCGGTGAGGCAGGCCTCGCTGCAATTTTGCAGCAAGGTGATTTTAATCAAGCGCTGATCTTGCAGGACGGATTTGCCAACGAGGGCACTATTACGCAGATCGGCAGCACCAATTTTGCCGAAATCGAGCAACAGGGTTACCAAAATAACGCATCAATACATCAGGACGGACAGGGACTCTCCATGTCGATTCGCCAGTATGGCAATCACATGGCGACACATATCATGCAGTCTAACTAACACAGGAGGCGAATCATGAAGATTCGGTTAGTGAAGTTCACGGGCCTGATCGCTATTTTATGCCCGGTCATGGCGTCAACGGCATACGCCCAGATCGACAGTCATAATGCAATCATTGAGCAGTCCGGCGCTGATATCAGCGAAGCCGTCATTACCCAGGAAAATGCACCACAGGCCTATGCCAGTATTATGCAGAGTGGCCAGATGAACAATGGAACAATCCTGCAGGTTGGCCCTGCCGAGGAGCTGATAAGTGCAACCATCATCCAGACAGGAAGCACCCAAGGAGCGAACATAGAGCAGAGCGATGTGGAGGTG
>CAZEWY010000169.1:0-7708 GCA_964515945.1 uncultured Cellvibrionaceae bacterium | reverse complement strand
AGACAAATGTGATATCTGAATCGCCATCTGCTTTCATGATATGTTCGGCAACTCGATCAAAGAATCTAGCAAAGTCTAAATAATATACAGTTATAATTACTTTTTTCATACACTACCAAGCCATTTATTTAGCCTGCCAACTACCACTGGTGAAGATAACTTATAGTCCAGCGCCTGTCCGCAAATTTATCCACTCGGCGACCAGCGCCTTTTGGCGCGCGGGGGCTAAGTAGAGTTCCGAATCGACTACTTCTCCGGCAGCTAAAGCGGAAACATTGATGAAACCCAACGGTCGTAGATCAGTAAATACTGAGATGTTGGATGAGCGGGCTAATCCTTACTCGGCATAACCTCACTTCTCAGCATTTCTATCTCTCGTTGCAGTTCCTTATGTTCTTTTAGCTTAAGCCGCAGAAATCTAGCCGTCACTGCAGCCTTGTCTTCTATCCCCTTTGGAGTAAGCACATAGATGTATCCACGTTTTTTTTCGTTTTCTTTGAAGTTCTTGGCCTTGACCATACCTATCGCTATGAGTGCCTGAATACAGTAATTGATTTTCCCCAAACTGATTCCCAACTCCCGCGCCAGCTCACGCTGGCTGATAGCAGGGTTGGCTTCCAGGGCTTTTAAAATTTTGTAGCGGTTTTCGTCGGATAGAGGCATAGGTGATGAGTGATTGCTAGTTAAGGGGAGGTAATGGGTGAGCAGGGTTAAAAATAACAACAGTGATGATTACTACTCATACTGTTCACTCATTACCACCTCTTACTACTTTCTTTTCGGTCGACTGAATCTTGCAAAGCCCTGTGCTTAAGCCGGACGCATGCTCTATGTTTTCCGGGTTAGGATAGAACTGAACTACAACAACTCAAGCCCCCCAATATTTGCCTTTCCGGTTGGAGTTCCCCGAAAAACGTCTTTAACTACTGTTTTCCCCATTAGCATTTCGTAATACTTGGGAGGCAACCCATAGCCTGGCCTTACACTTCGAATAGACTCTTGCGTGATCACTTCTCCTGCCTTCATGTCCTTAACAAAGTAAAGCGACCGGCGGAATTTGGTATTGGCTAACTCACTGGACTTCCGCCCATAGTCAATCTTTCCCATCGCTGACCAGGCGGTTTTGCTGTCACGGCACAAAGCCGTCAGTTCTGCCGGTTCCAGTGAAAAGCTGTCATCGGGGCCGCCGCCGGTTCTGTCCAAAGTGACATGTTTTTCTATGAGTGATGCGCCCAGGGCAACACTCGTGATGGCCGTGGTATTGTCCAGCGTGTGGTCGGAGAGGCCTGTCACCAAACCGAAGCGCTTTATCATATCGGGAATGGTGCGGAGGTTGTAATCTTCGGCCGGGGCGGGATAACCGCTCACACAATGAAGAATGGCGAGCTCTTTGCAGCCTCCTTCCTTCGCGGCGTCGATGGCTTCCGCGATTTCTTCGTCATCGGCCATACCGATGGAGATGATCATGGGCTTGCCGGTACTGGCCACATATTTAATGAGAGGCAGATCGATAGCTTCAAAAGAGGCAATCTTGTATGCCGGGGCGTTCAAGCTTTCCAGCAAATCTACGGCGGTATTGTCAAAGGGCGAGCTGAAAATCGTAATGCCCAATTTCCGGGCATATTCAAACAGGGGCTCATGCCACTCCCAGGGCATGTGCGCCTCCTGGTATAGCTCATATAGGGTTTTGCCATCCCAAAGGCCGCCGTGAATCTGAAAATCTTCCGAATCGCAAGCCAGAGTGATGGTATCGGCGGTATAAGTCTGAAGCTTGATGGCATCGGCACCGGCTTTTTTTGCTTCCTCTATGATTTTCAGTGCCGTCTCCAGTTTGCCATTATGATTGGCGGACACTTCCGCGATGATATACGGAGGAGCATCAGCGGCAATGCGGCGACCGTTGATATGGATTGCGGGAATGGGTGACATAAAATAATCTCTCAGGTGTTCGTTGACGCCGCCCACTCGGAGGCGAGCAGGCCGAAGCATAAAACGTTGTGGTACGACTGGCCGTCGAAATGCTGGTCGCGCAAAAGTCCTTCTTGCTGGAATCCCAGCTTGCGATGAAAGTTGATGGAGCGTTCGTTGTAGGCCAGCGCCTGGCCACAGATTTTGTGCAGTTGTAGTTGCGTGAATGCGTAGCCGATTGCCGAACAACCCAGATGACGACCAGAGCCTTTGGGTGCGTCGGGTGCCAGATAGAACCCCCAGTCGGCCACTTTTCCTGCTGCTAAAACGGAAACATTGATGAAGCCCAATGGTATGTTGTCGAGCTCAAAGATCAGTAGATGTTTGCGTGCGTCGTGAAGCGCCGTTTCGAACCAGCGCTGGTGTTCCGCGAAGCTGATTTCATGTTGCGTATACATGTAGCGACGAACTTCTGAATGATTGCGCCATGCCAGCACCTTTTCGAGATCAGCGCTCGCCATTTGGCGAATGGCGTATCTACTCATGGTTCTTTTTCAGGTTCATTAAGTTGCTCGATCTTCTCTAAGACCCGCGTCGCGCCCAGGCCATCTGTAATCTCGCTTGCATGTTCTGTCATTTTGGAGAGTCGTGAGCCCTGAAAGAGCTTGTTCATGAATTTTGGCAATTGATAAAAAATTTCTTCAACAGTGCCAACCACAAAAGTCGCCTGTTCAACCTCTAACGCTCGAGCAATTGGCCACTGATTTTCCGCCAACACTACTGAAAGCGTTGGGAGTCCGAGGCAGCATCGCTCCCAGGATGTACTGCCTGCGGCACCTATAGCCAAATCACTCTCAGCCATCCTTTTTGCCATATCCTTGATGTTCACCAGCACTTCTGTCGGCCACGGCATTTCGGCCGCCTGTTGACGCACGTCTTCGATCCAGGGCGCGTTGGCCCCCATAACAATACTGATCCGGCAATCGTTGGGTAATGAACAAGCCTGCAATGCTTCAAGCACACGCCCTGTCGCATTGTCTTTGTCTATACCGCCCATGGTAATCAGGATATGTTGACCCCGTGGCGGCTTTCGGCGCTTGAGACTGTATTCACGCAAGGCCGCAAATTCGGGGCGCAAAATGGCGTATCGTGGGCCGACGAATAGATGGCAATCCCTAGGCACCCATTTGGCGTAATCATCCGGGTGGCGGCCCAGATTCTGATCCAGCAGCAGGTCGCAGGCATGGCTCCGATCCGCAAGGTCATCAATCACCAGAAGTTTGTTACAGGTGTGACGCAATAAATTTTCCCAGCGGCTATCCAGAGCATAGTGGTCGACAATAAGCCAATCAGGTTTCAGATTGCTCAGCAATGGAATGCATTCATCGGCATCCTCTTGCTGTGATGTACCCAACCAAGGGGAGTGGGCAAGAAGCGGTTCATCACACTCTTCAGCTTCCCTAGTATCTTCGGGTTTGACGGCAGACAGTTCGTGAACGGAATAGCCATTTTGCCTGATAGTTTCAATCAGGTTGCCGGGGTGACCACGGCAGATGAAATGGCATTCCTGACCCTCCGCCTTAAAAAGATTGGCGAGGGTCAGGCAACGCATCACGTGCCCGCTTCCGATGTCGATTGAGGCATCCACCCGGAAAACAATCACAGTGTGCCCTGCTCGGCGGCCATTGCCTTAAAAAGCCATTCGGCTCTGAGCCAATCCTCTTCCACGTCAATATCCTGAACACGATGACGAGGGAGAACTACAGGAACGGATCCAGAGTCAAACAAGACCTTTTCGGCAAGCCACGCATCGGCTTTTCCCCAATAGAATTGGCCTGCGTCGTGAAAGGCTTCCTCGAGGTCTTGCGAGCGGGTATTGAAATGCTCGGGATTGAGCATCGCTATCCGGCCTTCAGACGTCAACCGAATCGCCCGCTGAACCGGGAAGGCATAACTGGTGACGCTGAAGGCGTAGTCGGCATCTGCATTCTGGAGTTTTTCCAACCCCAGCCGCAAATCCTCGGCACGCACAAACGGTGCTGTTGCGTATAGGCAACAAACAAAATCCGGACTCTCTCCAGTCATCGAAACCTGGTCTATCGCGTGCTTGATCACCGGAATGGTTCCAGCATGGTCATCGGCCAGTAGTTGCGGGCGCATGAATGGTACTTCCGCGCCGCATTTTTTTGCAACATCGGCAATTTCCGGATCATCCGTCGAGACAATGATTCGGTCAAAACAATTACTGGCAACCGCCGCGTCAATGGACCAGGCGATCATCGGCTTGCCGCAGAATGGTTTGATGTTCTTGCGCGGGATCCGCTTGCTCCCGCCTCTCGCGGGAATAACCGCCAGTTTCACGAGGAGAGGATCTCCTTCAATACGCTTATTACCTGATCCTGCTCTTCATTGGTCAATAGCGGAAACATGGGCAAGCTAATGGCTTCCTGGTAATAACGTTCCGCCTTCGGGAAGTCTCCCGGCTTGAAGCCCAGCTGACGGTAATAGGGCTGAGTATGCACCGGTATATAATGCAGATTCACTCCGATACCCGCCTCACGAAGTGCCTCGAATACCTGACAATGCGTCTTGCCAATCTGCTCCAGGCGCAAACGAATGACGTACAGGTGCAGCCCTGAGTAGCTGTCTGGGTGTTGCCACGGTGTAGTTACCGGCAAATCGGCCAATAGCTCGTCATACCTTCGCGCCAGTTCATGACGCCGGGCCACATAGTTGTCCAGACGATGGAATTGGCTCAATCCCAAGGCTGCCTGAAGGTCGGTCATGCGGTAATTAAAACCCAGATCGATCTGCTCGTAGTACCAGGGGCCATCAGGGGGTCCCTTCATTTGTTCGGGATCACGGGTAATGCCGTGAGACCGTAGCAGTGCCATGCGCTCAAATAAATCAGTACGATTGGTAACGGCGAGGCCGCCTTCGGCCGTGGTGATTATTTTTACGGGGTGAAAACTGAATACTGTTATGTCACTGTAGCGGCAGTTTCCAATGGGATCGCCACGGTACTTGCCGCCGATAGCGTGGGAGGCATCCTCAATAATGGCAAAACCATATTCATCCGCTAGAGCCTTGATGGCTTGCATGTCGCAGGGCTGGCCGCACAAGTGCACCGGTATAACCACTTTTGGTAGACGCGCACCATCGCGCTTTGCTTGTGCGAGTTTTTGCTCCAATGCCTTCGGGCAAAGGTTGTATGTTCGGGGATCAATATCGACAAAATCCACGTCGGCACCGCAATAACGTGCGCAGCTGGCGGACGCAACAAAGGTGACGGGGGTCGTCCACACCACATCCCCAGGCCCAACACCGAGCGCAAGACAGGCGATATGCAGTGCAGACGTAGCACTATTGACGGCAACGCCATGAGCCACACCACAATAATTCGCTATCGCTTGTTCAAACGCCGGAATTTTGGGGCCTTGGGTCAAGAAGTCGGACTTGAGAACATCGACTACGCTGTCGACATCAGCCTGAGTGATATCCTGCCGGCCATATGGGATCACGGTTTAGATTCTCCCAATCTTTTCGCGGTTGGCGTCAATCCAAGCTTGAAGCGCGTCATCACTCATCCATTCGGGGTTGTTATCGCTAGAATAGATAAACCCTTCTTCTACTTTTTGTCCGTCCTTAATGCGAGTAGCATCAGCGCTCCAGTTGTGGATTGCAGGCAGGATCTTAAAGTGCTCCGAATATTCATAAGTATGATCGGAATCCTCAGCACCGATCATTTGTTCATGAAGCTTTTCCCCAGGGCGAATGCCAACAATTTTTTGCTCTGCTTGTGGCGCTATCACGCGCGCAAGATCGGTAACTCTCATGGACGGGATTTTTTTAACATATATCTCACCACCTTCCATGTCCTCAAAAGCATGCCAAACCAGCTCCACACCCTCCTCCAAGGAAATCATAAATCGAGTCATGCGCTCGTCCGTTATAGGTAAAACGCCATTATTTTTAATGGACATGAAAAATGGGATTACCGAACCACGTGATCCCATGACGTTACCATATCGCACCACAGCGAAACGTGTGTCGTGCCCGCCTGCATACGAATTTCCAGATACAAACAGTTTGTCTGATGCCAGTTTTGTCGCACCATATAAGTTGATTGGACTGCTAGCTTTGTCTGTGGAGAGTGCAACAACTCTTTTTACACCCTGATCAATACAGGCATCTATTAAATTCATGGCGCCCAGGACATTAGTCTTGACGCACTCAAACGGGTTGTATTCCGCGGTTGGTACAATTTTTGTGGCGGCGGCGTGGACTACGTAGTCGACACCGTCCAATGCCCGGTAGAGCCGGTCCTTGTCACGCACATCACCAATAAAAAAACGTACTCGCGAGTCCCCTGAGAACAATTTCGCCATCTCCCATTGTTTCATTTCGTCACGGGAGAATATGATGATTTTCCTGGGATTGTACTTTTCCAGGATCATTGGAACGAAGGTATGACCGAATGAGCCAGTACCGCCTGTGATAAGAATAGATTTGTCGTTAAACATTGATTTACTCACTTTGATCAAGCGGGCTTTATCCCAAGTCAAGACGAGGGGGCCGAATAGGAGCGGCTCTCATGAACATAAAAAAAGAACCGATTAATTTAGATCCGAAAATACGCTGATTGGCATACGCATATAGCAACCTTAATGCCTGTTATGAATGACCAGCACCGTCATCATTAGCCATTTCCCATCGCAGCGCCTCGATTTCACGCTGAAGGTCCTTATGCTCTTCCAGCTTCCGTCTGAGGAACCTCGCCGTTACCGCCGCTTTATCCTCAATTCCCTCGGGCGTGAGCACGTAGATATAGCCTCGCTTGTTTTCATTGTTTTTGAAGTTTTTGGCTTTAACTACGCCGATCTTGATCAGCGCCTGAATGCAGTAGTTGATTTTCCCCAGACTAAGACCGAGCTCGCGCGCAAGCTCACGCTGGCTGATAGCCGGATTGGCTTTCAGGGCTTTGAGGATTTTGTAGCGGTGTTCGTCGGAGAGCATAGGGATGGTGATGAGTGATGGGTGATGAGTAATTGGTGATTGGTAATTCGTAATTGGTAATTGGTAATTGGTAATTGGTAAACTAAAGTAAACAGTGATGAGTGAACAGTGAGCGGAAGGAAATACGCTAGCTCCGGCTGGTGTGGTATCTGTGTAGTCCTGCGATTAGGCGCGAGGCTTGTTCAATATTGTCCATTAGTTCGGGGCTCGATGCGGCAAACCCGAGGTCTATGGCGATCAGATACTGGGTTTCCAGTTCGCTTAGAGAGCCTCTCGCTATGCTTAAAAAATGACTAAATTCCTTGGAGCCAGTGCGGGCGGCGCCTTCGGCTATGTTGCTGGGGATTGAGACTGCGGCTCGCCTTATCTGCGAGGAAAGTGCAAATTTTTCCTCTGCCGGAAAACTGGCGGACCAGGTGTATATGGCTTTCACCAGGGCCATGGCGGATTGCCAGGCTTGGAGCTGGTGGTGGGGCCTAGCTGAGGCGCCATCTAGTACGCCATTCTCACCTGCGTCGCTACTTTTATCTAATTGCTCCCGCATATAATTCCCTTTAATCCCTTCTCTGTTCACCGTTCACTCATTACTGCGTTTACCCGTTCACCCATTACTGTTCACTGCTCACCGCCCCATCCTCAGGCACGCTACCGCCCTACCCTGTCCGGCCGGGCATCATTAGCTGTTCAAGCTGTGAACGCATGGGAGTAGTTGGGGGGGTAGATTTAAAGTGGTTTTTTGGCGGGGGAGAAGGAAGTGGTGAGGGGAAAGTGGGACTGATGGGGG
>CAZEWY010000168.1:0-7801 GCA_964515945.1 uncultured Cellvibrionaceae bacterium | reverse complement strand
CACATCGCAGTCGACACTGATCGTGTGGAGGCACTGGGAGCGGAAGAGCGCATGATCCCTGTGGTTTTAAGTGAATTTTCCAAGCTGATCGTGCAGTATCCAATACTATTGACCAAGAACGCAGCAACCGGACAGTTTGTCTGCGTCGCCTTGCTGGGCTTTGATCAGGGCGAAAATCTTTTCTGGAACGGTACCGGCTGGGACGGCATCTACACACCGCTCAATATCACTCGCCAGCCTTTTTTTGTGGGAACCGAGGAGCAGGGCGGAAACGCTCACCTGATCTGTCTCGATACGGAAAGCCCATGCTTGAGCGGTGACCGGAATAAGGGCGAGCCATTGTTCGATGGCGAGGGTCGGGAAACTGACTTTCTCGCAGGCATTAAACAGACTCTCGCCGGTCTGATCGAGAGTGAGAATGAAACACGGCAATTTGTTGAAGCGCTGGTGATGCATGACCTTGTCGTGCCCCTGTCCCTGGATATTACCTTTGCCAATAATGATTCCCGCAAGCTCCAGGGAATTTACAGTATTGATGAAGATAAGCTCGAAAATATCCCGAGTGCCGTGCGGGATGAATTTTTTGAAAGGGGATACCTGAAGCCAATCTACACCATGATCGCCTCGCTCGGACATATTTATGGGCTCATCCAGCGCAAGAACCTGCGTCTGGAGATGGCGTGAGCCAGCGGGAAACGTTCGTGCAAGCGGTGCGTTTCCCTGTAAACGCCGGCATGACAAAGCAGCTACTTTTTCTGGGCGAAGAAAAAAACCCGCTGCTGATCATCGACAATTTCATGTCCGATCCGTCCGCCCTGCGCAGGTTGGCGGAGGGCGGAGGCTTCGTTGCTCAAGACTCTGACTTCTACCCCGGCCAACGCAAGCCAGCGCCGGTTGGCTACGCGGAGGCTCTGCAACAAAATCTGAAAGCCGATATCAAGAACATATTTTCGGATCAGGCAGGCTCTGAACGAGAACTAGTGACAGACCTGTCAGTTTTTTCGCTGGTGACAACGCCGGAAAAACAGTTGCGCCCGATCCAGTGCGTTCCCCACATCGATACCCACCACAGACACCATCTCGCCGCGATCCATTATCTGTGCGATGAGAAATTCGGCGGCACCTCATTTTATTGTCACCGCAGTACAGGTTACGAAAGCATTGATGAGCAGCGCCTGAAGGACTATTTCCCCAGGCTAAAAAGTGAAGTCATTCGGGAAGGCGAAGCGGCGCTGCACTACATGAACGGCAGCACTGCATTGTTCGAGCGCATTGCCAGCATTCCGCTGAAGTTCAACCGGCTGATCCTATACCGCAGCAACTGCTTGCATGCGGGTGATATAGATCCCGCCCAGGGTCTGGAAGACTCATCCGAAACGGGTCGGCTGACCATTAACAGCTTCCTGCGCTGTTGACTCTGCGCCCCAGTTGTGGGGCGCAGTATGAGGCCAAAGCCATTCCTTAATATAGGTACACGGCGCCGGCCGCGACATTATCGCCGGGCGTCGTTTCATCGTCGGGGAACTGATCTGCGGGGTCGCCACCAATACCTATACTTTTGCCATTCTCCCCTATAGCCCCGATAGCCAGCGTATCGCCGCTGGCATCCAATGCGACACTGTGGCCGAAAAAGCTGTGCTCTTGCGAGTAGGATGCTTTGACATAGGCTGTTTGTGTCCAACCACTTGCACTGTGACTAAACAGGTAAACTGCACCGCTATTGGGTGCTGTATTGCTACCCTGCTCACCACCAATACCCGTCGCCGTGCTATCTTCCCAACTGGCACCGACGGCCAATATATTGCCATCGTTGCTAATAGCCAGACTGCTGCCAAAATAGTCCCTAGGTTCCACCTGTGGAGCAGTGAGTGGTACTGTGTCCCAGCTGTCTACATTACGGGAAAATATATGCACAGTACCGGCCTGTTCCACAGTTTCTTCTCGGTTCCCGCTAGCCCCAACAGCAAATGTGTCGCCACTGGTGCTTATTGCCAGCGAATAGCCGAAATGAGCATTGGCAGTGACGGTGCTGGCGTTAAGTGCTTGTGAACTCCAATTCTCTGTTTCTTGGTTATAGACGTAGACGTAAGCGGCGCCGGCTTCGGTTACCGGACTGCCACCAACACTGCCACTTTCTTGAGGGGCGCCCACCACCAAGGTCATACCATCGCCGCTCAAGGCCACGTCATAACCGAATAAGTCGTCAGACTCATCATCCGACTCACTGTCGGGGACTGGAAAAGCGGTTTCGCTCCAAAGGCCGTCCCCGGCACGGCTAAATAGATAAGCCCCGCCCGGAATTGGAGCGGTAGCCGCGCCGCCGTCAGTGGAATCGATATCCCCGCCGGGGGCGCCCACCGCCAGTAGATCCCCGCCGTCATTCAGATCGACGCTGAAACCGAATCGGTCATTAGGCTCGGCGTTGGACGCACCCAAGGCAGCCCCGTCTTCTGACCATGTCCCATCGGCTCGCGTAAAGACATGGACTACGCCGGTATTCAGCTCTTCGCCGCCCCTGGTGGCACCGACGGCGAGGGTATTGCCGTCGGCGCTGAGGGCGACACTATGCCCGAAATCGTCCTCCGCAGTGGCTGAGGCAGCTTTTATATAGGCCTCCTGTACCCAACCGGAGTCGCTGAGAACAAAGATGTAAACAGCACCGGCGCTGTTGGCTGAATCGTCGCTTTCGTCGCCACTGCTGTCCTCTTTGTGAGCCCCCACTGCCAATGTCATCCCGTCATCGCTGAGCGCAACACTTTGTCCAAATTCGTCCTCGATACCGGGATTGGAGGCCTTGAAGTAGCCAATGGCGCTGAGCATGGCAGCTTCGGTGGTGACCTGTGCTGAGGGCACGCATTCGTCACTGGCGTTGCAGGCTTCGACGATATAGGTTGCGTTGGCCCAGTCATGGTGGTGGACGGCTACGGGAATAGTCTGAGTAGTATCCGTATTGTTTTCGTCGGGTATGTCAGTAAAGCCGGAGGCGCCATCGGGATTTTCCGAGAGCACGTAATAGGCATCACCTTCCTGAGGGTCCCAGCTAAACTGCAACTGCTTGATATCGGAGTCCACTGTCACGGTTGGGGCTCCCTCGGCGGGAGTATCGGGAGTATCGGGAGTATCAGGATCATCCGGCGTTTCGGTCGATGGGTCGTCGGTGCCATCCGGACTTTCGGCGGCCGGGCCACCGCTGTCATTTGAGGAATCGTCACCTCCACCACCGCCGCAAGCGCCTAGGGCCAGACAAAGGGAGAGCCAAAAAACGGTGCGGAAATTCGTTGCAACTGCCATGGGAAATTCCTTCTTCAATGCTTGATGTGTTAGACGTTGAGTCGGAAATTTCTTTTATGCAGTTACCGTGCCTGGCAGTTAATGAATCGGCTGTGATGTGAAAATTCGCACATTTTCACCGGCGGTTTTACAGAGCTGTAAATGAGGGGGGATAAATTTGAGGGATTTATATTTTATCTAAAATTATGGTCGGAGAGTTTTCGAGCACAGTAGATCTGCGTTTCGAATTAAGGCGCGGAAGTAGTATTTAACCCGTTAATCAGTTAGTCATCATCCGGATTATTCGCTGCCATTTCCCGTAAACGCCGCTCCTCTTCTTCCTGGCGTGCGTGTTCAATAACGGCCATAACGGCGTCCACGTCTGCGTTTTCAACGGGGCGTTCAAACTGCCCACTAAGCTTGGTATCCGGGTGGAGGTCGCCGTGTTGGTAGAGTTCCCACATTTCCTTGCCGTAGTCGGTGATGAGGAGTTCTGGCGCAAAGCGGCCGAAGTAGCGGGTCATGTTTTCCACGTCCCTTTCCAGCATGGCGCCGGCGCTGTTATTGCCGGCGGCATTAACTGCCTGGGGCAGGTCGATGATGACTGGTCCATCTTTATCCACCAGCACATTGAACTCCGACAGATCGCCGTGAACCAGCCCCGCGCAGAGCATGCGCACAATTTCCTGCATCATCTGCCGGTGATAGTCGCGGGCCTGTTCCTGAGTCAATTCCACTTCGCCGAGCTGAGGTGCTACATCACCCTCGGTGTCGGTGATCATGTCCATCAGCAACACGCCATCGACAAAACCGTGAGGTTGGGGTACACGCACGCCGGCCGCGGCGAGTTTATAGAGAGCATCCACTTCGGCACTCAGCCAGGACGCTTCCTGTTCTTTTTGTCCGTAGCGGGTGCGTTTGGACATGGCGCGCGCCCGGCGGCTGTTGCGCTCCTTGCGGCCCTCCTGGTACTGGGCGGCTTGTTTGAAGCTGCGTTTGCTCGCTTCCTTATAAACTTTGGCGCAACGCAGCGTGTCACCGCACCGGACAATGTAAACCTGCGCTTCCTTGCCGCTCATCAGCTGCGAAATGACTTCATTGACGAGGCCGTCGTCGACCAGCGGTTGTAATCTCTTTGGTACCTTCATAAGTCTCTTCTATAGGTTGATCGTGGATTACAGACTATCGTGAATGACAGACTATCGCATAGCAGCCGGTCAGATGTTCCCTAACATTTTTCAGCGGCGGCCAGTCGCCGGCGTGCCCTGCCGCTGCGCCAGAGGCCGATCATGAACAAGCCCATGGCGATCCAGATAATAATAAAGGTTACCAGCCGCTGCGGCGGATAGGGCTCCTCCAGTATAAAAACCGCCGTTAAAAACTGGATGGTGGGGTTCAGGTACATAATAAAACCCACCACCGTCAGGTCGAGGCGCGCCGTGGCCGCGGCAAAGAGAAGCAGCGGAACCGTAGTAATTGCCCCCGCTGCAATCAAAAGCAGGCTGGTGGTCAGATCATGGCCGAAACTGAGGTTACTGCTGCTGGCTATCTGCCAAAGCAGATAGCCCAGTGCCACGGGTGTCGCCAGCAACGTTTCCACGGCCAGCCCCTGTAGACTGCCGACGGACTGTTGTTTACGGATCAAGCCGTAGAAACCGAAGCTCGAGGCCAATGCCAGAGAGACCCAGGGCAGCTTTCCGAGCGCAAATAATTCAAAGGCGACGGACAATAATGCCAGGAGAGCCGCGCCCGCCTGCCAGCGGTTGAGGGATTCCTTGAGTATCAGGCGGCCCAGAACCACGCTGAACAAAGGCGTCAGAAAATAGCCGAGGCTGGCTTCCAGAATCCGCTGCTGGCTCACCGCCCAGATGAACACCAACCAATTGAGGCTGATCAGCAGCGATGACAGGCTGAGCCACTTCAGCAAATTCCGGTTCTTCACCAGCAGCGCAAAGCGCTTCGCCTGGCCCATGGCGACAATCGCCGCCAAAGTCACGGCGCAGGCCCAGACGATACGTTGTGCCAGAACTTCATAGGCTGGAACATGAGCCAGCAAATTGAAAAACAGGGGGAAGCAGCCCCAGAGTCCATAGGCGCCCAAGGCCAGCAGGAGACCGCGCACTACACTATACCTCGCGCAAATAAAGACGGCAGTTTAGCAAAGACCGCGATGGCATGTATGGAACTCATTGGCAACAGAAACTCGATTAGCTGTCTTGCCGTCGCCATTTGGAAAAGTTTGCAATGGATCCGTAAATTTTACCGGCCTCCCCCGTGCGGGATCCGCTCGAGCTACTGCGGGGTACTTTGGGAGCAGGTGCGCTATGGCACCGCCTTTGCACATTCTCTTCAACGCATTCCCTTCAATGTGTAGCTTGCACGTCGCCTTTTCCGGCGGGCAACTCCTGACCATTCACCAGAGGAGATCGTGGACATGAAACGCAAAATGTGGAAGAACGGCGTGCTGGTTCTCGTGGTATCACTGCTAAGCCTGTTTTCACTGACCGCCTGCGAGACTACCAAAGGTCTCGGTCAGGATATCGAAAATGCCGGCGAGGAAATGGATGACGCCGTGGATTAATCCTGCGCAATGAAAAAGCCACTGACGGTGACCCGGATGTTGAACGGCGACTGCCCCACGCAGACCAGCAGTTTGGAACCGGTATTATTGAAGTCGTCGCTGGCGATGCAGGCCAGTTGCCTGACGTAGGTGATGGCTTCTATAAAGGTTTCCGTGGTGCCGGGAATAAACCCAGGCTGGGGTTGATCCAGTGCTTCTTCGTCCAGTTCGATCTGAAATCCCTGGTTGGAGAGACTGTTGAGATTACTGATATCAGTTATTCGTTTGACCGGGCAATCCCCGGCAGCACATTCCATGGTGACGCTCCACAGCCTGTCGCCAGCCGCGCGGCCGTTATCCATCCAGAAGCCGATGTAGCTGCCGTCCAGATCGGCGGCGCTGATGGCGGTATCGGGCAGGGCCAGCCACAGACTTTCCTCGCTGGTGCCAATATTCCGGTTTATGAGTGCGGTGCCGTTATCCGCAAAGAAAAAGTGATCGTCATCGCGTTGCGCAAAACCCTCCTCGCAGGCTCCCGTGGCCAAGTCCTCTGCCGCACCCAGATCGGGAAACTCCTCCGTCAGCGCATGGCGATGGGTGATCGCAATCTCCTCATCGACAGGGTTGTGGCTCAGCACACCGAAGAAGGGTGTGGCAGCATCGTTGGCCAGATCGTTGGCGGGCGTGCCCAGTTGAATCCAATTGGCGGTAAAGGGCTGTGTGGGACACCCGCCATCGGGAATAAATGGCAGCAGACGACCGCTGTTATCCCAGTGACGCAGCAAAAACAGGTGGTCATCAAGCCTCAGAGCCGGCAGGCTGGTCTCCAGCGCCGGTGCATTGGCGCCATTTGCGGTGCGCACCCGCAGGCGTGAAAAGCCCGATGACAGGTCTTCATAATCGCCATCCACGGACACTCGCAATGTTCCATCGGGCTGGGGTTTCAGGGCCAGATCAAAGCTTTCGTTGTCGGTTATGTCCAGCAGCCAGGTGGAATCGGCCCCGGTGCCGATGAAACTGACACTTGTGGTCGGATCGTCGCTGTCATCGCCATCGCCATCGCTATCATCCGTTGGCTGGAAGCCTAGCTTGCAGCCCGACAGGCAGAGCAGGAGCCCGACACAACAGAGAAAACCCAGCGTGGGCGTATGCGAATGTTTGTGTAAGGACACTTTTCTTAAGGACATGGGGCTCCACTTTCAAATGGTCCGGGTGCGGTTATTCCCGTACCAGCTCATTGATGACTCTCTCATAGTCGTTTTCGTCACCGGGGCTATAACCCCGGTGACGAAAACGCAGCTTGCCCTCCTTATCAATAAGGATGGTGGTGGGCATGGCATCCACGCCATAGGCGTTGCTGGCGTGACCCGCGGTGTCGTAGACAACGGGAAAATCGACCGGAATCTCTTCCAGCAGTTTGTTTGCCTGGGCCACATCGGCGTCGGTGTTGACACCCAGTAATACGAACCCTTGAGACTGGTAGCGCTGGTGGAGTTGGTCCAGCAGCGGCATCTCCTCGCGGCAGGGCCCGCACCAGGATGCCCAGAAGTTCAACATTACCACCTTTCCGCGCAGGTCCTCTAGTTGAATATTCCCGCCTTTACTGGAGGCAAGGGTAAAGTCCGGCGCAAGGTTTTCGGGGGCCTTTGCGCAGCCAGACAGAATAACTAATATGCACAGAATAACTGAAGAAAGAAACTTCATGGAGTTGGGGGTTCTCCCGCTTTGTAGGTTGTTACCAGGCTTAGAAAAAGATGGTTGCGCCCACGTGACTTTCAAGGTTCCTGATATCCGTTTCCTTGCCCAGAAGGTCATGGGAAAAGAGGTGGCTGCGGACATCCACGCGCAAAGCCAGCCAGTCGGTGGCAAAGAAACGGAACCCGGCGCCGAAATTGTAGGTGAAATGTTTATCGCCGGCAAAACGCGTGTTGCCGACGCCGGCAATAATATAGTAATTGGTGTTGAAGGCTC
>CAZEWY010000167.1:0-7815 GCA_964515945.1 uncultured Cellvibrionaceae bacterium | reverse complement strand
GGACAACTTTTCCGCTGCGCTCCAAAGTTGCCGCAGAGCGCGGCGTTATGCGAATCTATGAATAAAGTATCGAAATTGGTGTTAGTGTTGGGTGCGCTTTCACTGACGCAGGGTTGCTCTGTGTTGTGGAAAGCGAAAGTGGCTAACGAAAGCACCAACAACATCTACATTCATCGGGATGACACCACGACTCTTGCCTGGCTTGTGGAATCAGGTAAGCGCGTGGAAATCACATGGAATCACTCCTGTATGGAAGTCGTGGAAAATGGAAAGTCTTTGTTTTTTTCTACTAAGGACGTACCCGACCCAGCGCTAGATATGAGCGGCATCAACTATACGGTCAACGCCCTATATCGGGACCGGCAGCTTTATTATGTGGTGGGGGATAACACCTATCAGGAAGCACCAAAAGTGGAGGCTTGTCCAAATGCATAACCAGACGCACCAGTTCGCGTCCTTCGGCCACCGGACGCTCGCAAGCTCGCAAGCTCGCGCCGCTATGCTTTGCGTTATTGGGGAGATGAATGCGGCAAATGATTCGAGAAGCTAACCCTTCCGATTACGTTACTATGGACGCACTCTTTCGGAGTTCAGCTAGAGCTTTTTGCTCTCGCAGCTATGGCAGACAAGTCATCGAAAACTGGGCCGGTAAACCTTGGCCCGACCGCTTCCGCAAAAGTAAGGAAAGCGGCGACGAGCAGTATGTACTCACCATGGACGGCAATGTCGTCTGTTTTGGCAGCATTAATCTTGAGAGCCACACGCTTGTGTCGCTGTTCGTATCTCCACATCACTCCGGCAAAGGTGTAGGCGAGTGCATGATCAAGTTTCTGCTAGAGAGAGCAGCGTCATCGGGTATTGGAGTGCTCAAAGTCGACTCATCTCTCAATGCAGTGAACTTCTACGTAAGGCATGGATTCATGGAAGTCAGCCGCAGCATGTACTGCACTAAGAACGGAGTAGAGATGGAATCAGTGCAAATGGAGCGAAAGCTCTCGCAGTAAAAAAGTGCTCAATGCGACGGCTGACGCCGCGCCTTAGCACGGTGTTAGGCCTCTGTCGAGAAATCTGACCCATGATGAAGATAGCTAGCTGTCATTGCGGCGCAGTCCAAATTGAAGTCACCGACTACCCTTCAGAAATAACTGAGTGTAATTGCTCGCTTTGTCGCAGCTACGGTGTTCTCTGGGCGTACTACTCGGCGGGCGACGTTCTCTCATTGCCGGATAACTCTCTGACGGACACTTATGCTTGGAATGGTCGCAACGTGGATTTCCACCGCTGCTCCAACTGCGGCTGCGTCACGCATTGGGTTCCTCGCGATCTCAAGCGCGAGCGACGCGGCATCAATGCAAGGTTGTTCCCTGCTCATGCTCTAGCAGCAGCCAAGGTTCTGCATCGGGATGGAGCCAATAGTGGCAAGTATCTGGACTAGGCTGCGGGTGCAGTTAGCCTATCCTTGCGGGCACAGCGTCTTGATAAGAGGATTGAGCTGCGCGCACAAGATTGGAGTCCACGCCAAGTATGCCATTCCCGTTCTTCCTCAATAAATAGTTTGCCGTTTAGGATACTATTGTTTAAAGTTCACCTCATGACAGACAATAAGGCATTCCTCGACAGAGCATTTCATGCGCTGTCTGATTCTACAAGACGATCAGTCATCAAGCGGCTTGTTGGCGGTCCGGCAACTGTAAAAGAATTATCGGAACCATTCGCTATGGGGCTTCCGGCTTTCATGAAGCACATCAAGGTGCTCGAAGATAGCGGTCTCATCAGCTCTAATAAAAACGGGCGTATTCGAACTTGCCAAATAAGACCAATACAGTTGGCTACTGCTGAAAATTGGTTGTCGGAACAACGGGATCTCTGGGAAAGCCAAACTGACAGGCTTGCAGAATACGTTGAAAACCTAAAGTCCAAGGAGCATTAAAATGGTCCATGATAATTCCGAACTCTCTATCTCGCGCATTATTCAGGCGCCCCGCTCCGTAGTATGGTCCGCATGGACCGATAAGGAGCATTTCGAAAAATGGTGGATACCAGAACCTATAAAATGCAAAGTTATAAAAATGGACGTGACGCCAGGTGGTGGATTTGAAACCCGGATGAGCGAAAATGGTGGCAGTTTTAAGCCACACATCGAAGGGTGCTTTCTCGAAGTTGTTCCGCAAACATGCATTGTATTTACCACGGTTCTAACCGAAGGTTGGAAGCCTCACGATCCCTGGCTGGCGCTGACCGCCATAATTACGATGGAAGATGAGGGAGAAGCCACCAAATATACGGCACGAGTTTTACACAAGAACCCAGAAGACAGCCGTAAACACCAGGAAATGGGATTTGAAGAAGGTTGGGGAACAACCATTGATCAACTCGGAAAGTTGGCAGTCATGTTGGCTGAAGAGTTGCGTTAAGTGTCTCGGCAAGGAACTCAAACTTATTTAACAGTGAGGACAGTTATGATTATTAATAAACTAGCTGCCATTACGGTGGTTCTCGTGGTAAATATTCTATTTGCGGCACCCACATTCGCGGGTGACAAGCGTATTGGCATATTGGTCTTCGATAAAGTTCTCACTAGCGATGTCATAGCGCCTGCAGAAGTATTCGGAGTTGCTACACGCAAATCATGGTTCTCCGATTACGAAGTTGTGTTTATTGGCGTAGAGCGCAAGCCGGTCATTACAACGGAGGAAGGAATTCGCTTGCCTATCGACGCAACGATATACAACGCACCGAAGCTGGATGCTCTAATCGTTGCCAGCGCCTACGATATGGATTGGCTATTCGAGAATAATGATTTAACTGCTTTTCTACATAGTCAGGCGAAGACCGTCACATGGCTGGGAAGCAATTGTTCGGGAGCGTTTCTGTACGCACATGCAGGACTGCTGGATGGATATCGTGCGACCACCTGGGCAGGTGGGGAGGCTCAACTTCAACGTGAATTTCCGAAGATCAAAGTGGTTTTTGACAAGAATGTGGTGGTTGATCGAAATCGCATTTCCAGCAATGGTGGCGTCCCTTCCTATCAGGCCGCTTTGGTGATGCTTTCGATGATGGCCGGAAGTGACAAAGCGAAGACTGTATTTGAAACGATCCAACTCAATCGTTTGATCCCATGGTCTGACATTGAGGCCTATTTACCTACAGACAAGAAATAAAGCGAACCATGTAGTTCAACATTGGCTATGCCTTCCAGAACCCAGGCCTTAACTGCGTATAAGGAATAGAGATATGATTGCCCTGCAAATTTCGATTAATGGGAACTATGTCTGTACGGCGGGTATTGAAGATTGGGATTCCCTTCACGCTATTCTTGCGTTAAAAAACCAGGTGCGCGGGCAGGCTCCGTCGTTTGATTTAAGTGTCGGCGGGTGTTGCAAAGCAGAAGACTCCTGCAGAGGGGATTCTGTTCGATGGGCGAGCCAATATCTTGAGGTCAATGACGAGCTATCAATCAAAATAGTAGACACTGACGTGGTTGACCCTCCCGTTAAACGTCTTAAACGAAATGATCTCGAAAGAAAGTATGATCCTCAGTACACGCCGGAAGAATTGGAAAAAATGGACCTTGAGATGTATAAAAAGCTCAAACATAAATATGAAAAACACAGTTAACAACGCCGGCTTTGGTGGGATGTGCGACTATACAAAAATGCTTTAAACTGCCGCTTTTTCGGTAGGGCTTCGGAGAAAACAACAAAAGGAATCCAAATGAACTACGTTCACGTCGTGGCAATACTGGCCGTTCTTCAGTTCTTTCTTTTCGGTATTTTGGTTGGCCGCGCCAGAGCCAAGCATGGCATCAAGGCTCCCTCGACCGCCGGTAACGAGCTGTTCGAGCGCGCTTTTCGCATCCATATGAACACCCTTGAACAGTTGGTCGGCTTTCTGCCCGCTCTTCTAATCGCCAGCCTGTACTGGCCCAATCTCATTATCGCTGGAATAGGCGCGGTCTATTTGGTGGGTCGGTTCCTTTATAGACGGTTATATTTAGCCGATCCAGCTAAGCGCCATCCGGGCTTTCTGCTGACGGTCATTCCCACATTCGTGCTTTCGGCGGCAGCAATCCTGGGCGCCATCACGCGCTCCTAGCAAAGACGCGCATTTTTAAGGAGTAAACTATGAACATTTTCTTATGGGGTCTTCAAGTCCTTCTCGCTCTGCATACCGTCATGGGCGCGGCATGGAAGTTTTCCAATTCCGAGCAGACTGTGCCTTCCTTGAGCGCGATTCCTCATGGGGTTTGGCTGTCGATGAGTGTCCTTGAGGTGCTTTGCAGTCTGGGCCTGGTCCTCCCCGCCCTTAGCAAGTCGCTGGGAATCCTGGTCTCTGTCGCGGCGATCGGCATAGCCGCGGAGATGTTGCTCTTTTGCGGGTTGCATCTTTATTCTGGCGATGCGAATTACAGTCCGATGATCTACTGGCTTGTTGTGGCTGCCATATGTACGTTTATTGCTTATGGCAGGCTTGTTCTAAAGCCTTTTTAAAGGGCGCGTATACTGACAAGCAGCTGCGGACGCACATGAGATACTGCGACCTACCTGTTCAGGTTGGGTGAAAATATTACGTTGTAACAATCAGGTTAAGGTGAATATATGACCGTGGAAAGCCAGGACGATATTGACGGGATCATGAATGCCGGACGAGTCGTCGCCCACGTGCGCGACGCTATGTTGAATGCAATAGAGCCCGGCATGACGACAGCGGAGCTGGATGAATTGGGGGGCGAGTTGCTGGATCGCTTTGGTGCCAAGTCAGCGCCGAGGGTTATGTATGATTTTCCAGGTGCAACCTGCATCAGCATCAATGAAGAGGCTGCACATGGGATTCCAGGCGCCAGGATTATTCAGGCCGGGGACATTGTCAATGTCGATGTTTCCGCCGAACTGGATGGCTACTTTGCTGATACCGGTGGGACTATCGTTGTTCCGCCTGTCACAAGCGCCAAGGCGCGGTTGTGTCACGCCACACAATTGGCCCTGAAGCATGCGTTAGCCGAAGCCCGGGCGGGAGCACCAATCAATCGAATCGGCAAAGCCATCCAGCGCACCGCGAAATCACATGGCTTCAAGGTCATCAAGAATCTTGCCGGCCATGGTGTTGGGCGTAGTTTGCACGAAGAGCCAGGGGACATAGTCAGCTACCATGATCGCCGCGACAAACGCCGACTTCAGCTCGGTCAAGTCATCGCTATTGAGCCGTTTCTTTCCACCAAAAGCACCTATGTCACCGAAGCGGAAGATGGATGGACTCTTGTCGGCCATCCCGCGAATCTTTCCGCACAATACGAGCACACCCTTATTGTGACGAAGGGCGCACCCATTGTTGCTACACTTTCTGAAGTTCGGGGCTAACGACAGCCATCGTTTTGCATATATGACGCTCGTAAAACATAGAGCAGAAGCGATAGATCGGTACTGGTTTCGCCAACAAATAGCTTCTATACGTTATGGAAGCTGGAGGTGCGCATGGTTCCAACTTGGATACAGGCAGGGCTGTGGGGCTTCGTGGCGGGTTCGGCTTTGCTCCTGGGAGCCGCTGTAGGCTATTTCGTTCGGGTGCCGAGACGCATGGTTGCGGCGGTCATGGCATTCGGCAGTGGTGTATTGATTTCAGCACTCGCCTTTGAGTTGATGGATGAGGCCTATAAACGTGGCGGCTTCGATTCCACAGCCATTGGGTTTTTGGGTGGCTCTGCCGTATATACCGTCGCCAATTTGATCTTATCTCATCGTGGTGCCAAACACCGCAAACGTTCCGGCGAACGTCAGCCCACGGAAAACGAGGAACACGGCAGCGGCTTGGCTATTGCTTTAGGAGCCTTGTTGGATGGGATTCCTGAATCCATTGTGATCGGGCTAAGTATGCTACATGGGGGTGCGGTTAGCCTGGTGACGGTCGCGGCTATTTTTCTCTCAAACGTCCCTGAAGGCCTGTCTAGCGCGGCGGGAATGAAGAACTCAGGGCGCACTGTGGCTTATATCTTCGGTGTTTGGGGTACCATTGCTGTTGCCTCCGGTATAGCGGCATTCACGGGCTATGCATTGTTTCAGCAGTTTTCTCCAGAGGTGATTGCTGCAACGACAGCTATAGCTGCAGGTGCGATATTGTCCATGGTGGTGGATACCATGATTCCAGAAGCCTTCGAGGAAGCACATGATCTGGCCGGCCTTATCACCGTAGTTGGTTTTCTTGCGTCCTTTATGCTCAGTAAATTTGGCGGCTAGTTGATAGCGAAAGCCCTGGTGGCTAACTGCCACTTCGAGGAGCAGAAGATCCTGTGACGGGTTCAATTCACACCGGTTTAGCGCCATATTGGGCAAAAGAGCTTGGAAAAACTGATCTGGTTGCACTTCAAGCTTCCGCCAGAACGGGCATTCTGTATTGTCGTGTCGAAAATGAAAGTGTTTTTATCGCCGGTAATTGCGTTAATTATCTTGAAGGCACTATAGCTATTGATCCATAAGCACCAATTCGCCCAAGGCGTCGGGCAGCCCTACGTCCGCTTGTGCTTAGGTTTGAAGCTGTCAGGTTGGTGCTGCTCTGCAGGAACTGGTCGAGCAGATAGCCATTGGCGCGTGAATGTCCACACCATCGAAACCGGCCTTACACCGGGGTCTTGATAAACAGAATGCTTGAAGACTATGGCCACGGTAGGCATGACCATAGTCAAGTGGGCAGCGGGTGCTGCCGCTATGTGGGCTATGACTCAATAAATTCATTCACATCAAGCCAATGCATAAAGGCATCGAACCATTTGTTGCTGGTACGATCGGGGTTTCCTAAACCGAAACCGTGCCCACCGTTTTGATATAGGTGAAATTCCACGGGGATCTCCGCGTCGTACCAGGACTTAATCAGCCCGAATTTGCCATTAAACAGAAAATCGTCGGCGGCGAGAGCGACAAACATTGGAGGTGCATCTTTGGGCACTTCAACGGCGTTCAGTCCACCATATATCGGTGCAATGAAAGCCAAATCCACTTTCTCCGATTGCAGTGTCGTTGCCATGGTTAGCCCTGCTCCGGCCGAGAAACCAACCATTCCGATCCTGTTAACATCGACATTCCATTCATCAGCTCGGCTCGTTATCAATGAATAGGCTGCCTCTACGTCTTCAAGTTGGTTGCTGAGATCCCAACGCGGTCTTTGCGGAGTCTCGTTCGATGTATTTTCTTTCGAACGCGCCTCTGCCGCTGCGAAGCCTTGCTTCATCTGGGCTTCAAAATCTTCGAGCGCTCCGGCCGTAGGTTTGAGCCGATACTTCAGTACGAAGGCATTGATCCCGCGAGCGGCCAGTGCCTCTGCGACCTCCCAGCCTTCATTTCCCATTGAAAGCCACCTGAACCCTCCACCCGGTGCCACGATGACACTGGTACCATTTGCCTTTTTGGAATCCGCAAGAAACGGTGTCAGGGTTGCCGTTGATATATTTCGCGCCATGGGGTCACCCCACTGACGAAACCAGGACTCGTTCTCCGATTGGCCGTCCACACCACCGGTGCCTAATGGTATGGCTCCCGGCTCCTCAGGTGCCTCGATGGGGTACATTTTGCCGTCCTGAGCAACCGTGGCGGTGCTGTTTAGCCAAAATAGGCCCAAGATCATCAGTTTGAAAAAAACATTCATTTGTCGTTGCATGATTTTCTCTCCTACTTAAAGTTCGTTGTTTTATTGTCCATATGTGGTTATTCGAGGATCTCTACTTGATTATATAGTCATAGTGACTATTAACACAATTATGAAATGTTAAAAAACCTCGGTCGAACAGCTTCCTTCCGATCGGCGCGCGGGGGATTTGAGTCAGGG
>CAZEWY010000166.1:0-7824 GCA_964515945.1 uncultured Cellvibrionaceae bacterium | reverse complement strand
CCCCATCGGCTCGTTCCTGTTCCTTGGCCCGACCGGCGTTGGCAAGACCGAGCTGACCAAGGCGCTGGCCGAGTTCCTGTTCGACGATGAGCGCGCCATGGTGCGCATCGACATGTCCGAATTCATGGAGAAGCACTCGGTGGCCCGCCTGATCGGCGCGCCTCCAGGTTATGTGGGTTATGAAGAAGGCGGCTATCTCACCGAAGCCGTCCGCCGCAAACCCTATTCAGTGCTCCTGTTGGACGAAGTGGAAAAGGCCCATCCCGACGTCTTCAATATACTGTTGCAGGTCTTGGACGATGGGCGGCTCACGGATGGTCAGGGCCGCACCGTGGATTTTCGCAATACGGTGATCGTTATGACCTCCAATCTCGGTTCCGACCGGATTCAGGAACTGGCCCACAACAAGGCCTTCGACACCATCAGTTTCACCGGTGAAGTCCGCGACGACGAACAGAACGATAATCGCTACGAGGCCATGAAGGCGTCGGTCATGGAAGTGGTCAGCAGTCACTTCCGGCCGGAGTTCATCAATCGCGTCGACGAAGTGGTGGTCTTCCATCCATTGGCGCGATCACAAATTCGCGGCATTGCCGATATTCAGCTGGAGATGGTGCGCAAACGTCTGGCGGACAAGGATCTCAAACTGGAATTGAGCGAAGATCTGCTTGATCGCCTGGCGGAAGTGGGCTTTGACCCCGTCTACGGCGCCCGGCCCCTGAAGCGTGCCATTCAACAATTGGTGGAAAACCCGCTGGCGCAGGACGTTTTGTCGGGAAAGTTCATGCCCGGAGACATAATCGTCGGGCGTCTGGAGGGGGATAAGGCCATATTCCAGCGGGCGACGAAGCAGTAGCTCCAAAACAATAGCGACAGGCCATTGCCTGTCCAGGGATGTCAGCAGCTTTGTTCGATCGCCTGCTGGGATTTTGCCAGTTCCTCCTGAATCTCCTCCTGGGACAGGAAACGGTATTCTCCGTCGTCCGATCGCATGCGAATCCGGTTGTTGCTCTGCAGGGTCTTCACCCGCTGCTTCGCCCTGGAGCAGCGCTCCGGATCTTTCAGGCTCGGTGGCGGCGCGGGCTGTGACTCGGGGCTTTCCTTGGCGACCGCATCCGTCCCTTCCGACGGCTTGGCTTTCGGCGCGGGCGTTGAAGAGCTGTGGTTATAGGATGTCACCTTTTCGGACTCTATACCCTGTGGCGGAGCGGCGGTGTAGTGAGTAATGCCCTCATCGTCCACCCAGCGATAGTAGGTCCCGGCACTGGCGGCCAGGCTCAACCCCGCCAGGCAAGCGACAATCAACACCCGGCTACATCTGCTGGAGGTGAACCTGTTCTGGAGAGATTTGCGCTTGGTCATGGGACGCCTCGGTTTATCGTCATTAATTGCTTCGAGATGGATGTGTTTCAGCCATTAGTATAAAGCTTGTCCGGAATTCTGCACCCATCGCGGTTGAGACAGGGACGGCAAACAGGGCATAAATCGATATTAACCTGCGCTGGGCCGCTACGGCCCTTGACATTGGCGGTCAAGCTGAGACAATTGGGGTCTCGCCAGATGGCAGGTAGATTCAACCGAAAGACCTCGGTGCCCGTTCTACTCCAGAGGAATCAACCGTTCTTCTGACCATCCCGAAGTGCGGGGGCGCAACAACCGCTGCGCCCTTCCGGCAAAATGTTCAGGGGTACTTGAAGAAGTACCTGAAAAAAGTTCCTGAAATCCAGCGCGCCAACCGTCGCCCGTCTGCCGGTAAACTTCATTTAAAAGTGTAAAATATCCGACCCGCTGTCCGGCGCAAACCGGGCAGTGTTCTGGTTTTATAGGTTTCGTCATGAACAATCCATTCCAACGCGAACACAACCGAATACAACTGAGAGGAATTTGAACGTGGAAATGCTTTCCGGCGGAGACATGTTAATCCGTTCACTGGCGGACGAAGGCGTTGAGTGCGTATTCGGCTACCCCGGTGGTGCCGCACTGCACATCTATGATGCGCTATTTCGACAGGATGTGGTCAAACACGTGCTTGTGCGCCACGAGCAGGCAGCAACCCATGCGGCCGATGGCTATACCCGTGCAACCGGTAAAACCGGTGTCGTGCTGGTGACGTCCGGACCTGGAGCGACCAATGCCGTAACCGGTATTGCCACCGCTTATATGGACTCGATTCCCATGGTTGTGATTTCGGGGCAGGTGGCCTCGGACAAGATCGGCGAAGATGCGTTTCAGGAAACCGATATGGTGGGCGTTTCCCGCCCCATCGTAAAACACAGTTTTCTCGTGAAGGATGCGGCAAAGATTCCCGAGACCGTCAGGAAAGCCTTCCATATCGCCTCTACGGGGCGCCCGGGACCTGTGGTTATCGATGTTCCCAAGGACATCACCAATCCGGTAGATAAATTTGAATACGCCTACCCGGACAAGGTGCGCATGCGTTCCTACACCCCGGCGACACGCGGCCACGCGGGGCAAATTCGCAAGGCGGTCCAGCTTATGCTGTCCGCGCGGCGGCCGGTTATCTACGCGGGCGGCGGTGTGGTGCTGGGCAATGCCAGCGCTCAGCTTACAGAATTGGCGCGTCTGCTCAATGCTCCCGTGACCAATACCTTGATGGGGCTGGGTTCCTATCCCGGTTCGGATCCGCAGTTCCTGGGCATGCTGGGCATGCACGGTACTGTCGAGGCCAATTTCGCGATGCACCACGCGGACGTCATTCTGGCGGTAGGCGCGCGTTTCGACGACCGTGTCACCAACACGCCAGGAAAATTCTGCCCGTCGGCGCAGATCATCCATGTGGACATAGATCCCGCTTCGATTTCGAAGACGGTGACGGCGGACATTCCCATCGTGGGTCCGGTGGACAGTGTTCTGAAAGACATGCTGGCCATTCTGGATGAGGTTGAAGAAAAGCAGGACACGGTTGCGGTTGCGGACTGGTGGAAGCAGATAGAGGAGTGGCGTCAACGTCACGGTATTCTGGTGAAACCGCGGTACCGCACGGACGGCGACATGATCATGCCTCAGGAAGTGATCAGCACGCTTTACGAAGTGACCCAGGGCAAGGCCATAGTGGCGTCCGACGTGGGCCAGCACCAGATGTTCGCGGCTCAGTACTATCCTTTTGACAAACCGCGTCAGTGGATCAATTCGGGTGGCCTCGGCACCATGGGTTTCGGATTGCCTGCCGCCATGGGCGCGCAGTATGCGCTGCGCGATGCCACGGTCGCCTGTGTCACCGGCGAGGGCAGTATTCAGATGTGTATTCAGGAGCTGTCCACCTGCAAACAGTACCATCTGCCCGTGAAGATTATCTGCCTGAACAACCAGGCCCTGGGCATGGTGAAGCAGTGGCAGGATATGCAGTACGAAAGCCGTTATTCCGAGAGTCTCTACGAGGATTCGCTGCCCGATTTCGTCAAGTTGATGGAAGCCTATGGGCATGTCGGTATGCGTGTTACCAAGCGCGAGGAACTCCGAGCCAAGATGGAAGAATGTTTCAGTATGAAAGACAAGACCGTGTTTATGGATATCTATGTGGATCCGACAGAACATGTTTATCCCATGCATATCGCCCCCAGCGGTTCCATGCGGGATATGTGGTTGAACAAGACGGAGCGCACCTAGATGAGACGTATAATTTCAGTACTGATGGAAAACGAGCCAGGCGCTTTGTCGAGAGTGGTGGGGCTGTTTTCCCAGCGCGGTTATAACATTGAGTCGCTGACAGTGGCGCCCACGGAGGATCCGACTCTGTCGCGCCTGACCCTGACGACGCTGGGTGATGAACACAAAATCGAGCAGATCACCAAACACCTCAACCGCTTGCTGGATGTGGTGAAACTGGTGGATTTGACCGAGGGTGCCCATATCGAGCGTGAACTGATGCTGGTAAAAGTTCGGGCCACGGGCGCGCAGCGCGCGGAAATTAAACGCTGCGTCGACATCTTCCGCGGTCAGATAGTGGACGTGACGGCGTCTGTCTATACCGTGCAGATCACCGGCACCAGCGACAAACTGGACTCCTTCTTTAACGCTGTTGGTGAAGCAGCGATTCTGGAGGTAGTGCGTTCGGGTGTTTCCGGTATAGCTCGCGGCGAGAAGGTATTGAGCCTGTAGGTACAGGTCAGGTAGGAGCCTCTGAGGCTCCTTTCTTTAAAAGCGCGTTGTAAGAGAGTTCCGGCCGGAAATGCTTCCCCTTTCCAGCCTCCGAGGCGACTTCGAGTAATAGGCTTTTTCCGCATCCAATAGTGGACAGGTGTATTCTTCCACTTTTCCCTTGCAGCTTAAAGCTTGCGGCTTGCAGCTCCCAATCCAATCTGCCCCCAAAACGCCGAAACAATCGGACTTTTCAATCGCCGCTCCATAACGCAAATCCCCACATCGTAAGGCCCCAGATCCGGCTGCTGTGCAAAGGGCACCACGCGATCAGAGAGGGGACTGTTGTCGACCACAATTTTCGGTACAACACCAACGCCGAAGCCGAGGCTGACCATACTGACGATGGCTTCATGACCCTTGACCTCGGCATAGATGTTGGGCTTGATCCCGCGCCGGCCAAACCAGGCATCCAGCCGCTCCCGGGCGATGCCCTCTTCGGAAGTGATCATGGGAATCTCCTGCCAGGCCGATGAAAAGGTGTGGTGCCTGGGCGCGATAAACATCAGCGGCGAGCGGGTAATGATTTTGAAATCGATACCATTGGGAAGAGGGTCGGGCTTGGCGGCAATGGCGATATCCTCACTGCCGGACTGGACCCGCTCCACTGCCTGGGCGGAATCTCCGGTATGCAGTTTGATGGCAATACCGGGATGGGCCAGGCGAAAATCGGTGAGTATGTCGAACAAAAAGCTGTAACTGGCAGTGACCGAGCAATAAATGCTGATTTGCCCTTTGAGTTCCGTGGCGCTTGCCGCGATGGAATCCTGGAAGGTCTCCCACTGCTGCAGCACTTCGCGGGCGAATACCAGAAAATCCTCTCCCTGAGGCGTCAGGGACACGGATCGGCTGTCCCGCTCAACCAGTCGGCTGTTGGTGTCATCTTCCAGCTGTTTGATACTGCGGCTAATGGTCGAAGGGCTGACGTGGCAGCTTTCCGCCGTGCGTCCAAAATGTCGGGTCGATGCCAGAACCGTAAACAACCTCAGTTTCTGAATGTCCATGATGCGCCCGCTTGCGTTGCGTAAACTGCAATAATTAATTGCGAATATATCATTTTACGTAACGGCGGTTTTTTTTTAAACTGCCCGTTTTCGATGAACCATGGGTTATTCCCCTACAGACGAGGACAGGACATGCACGTTTCCTACGATAAAGACTGCGATATTTCCATTATCCAGAACAAGAAGGTCGCCATCATCGGCTATGGCTCGCAGGGCCATGCCCACGCCAACAACCTGAAGGACTCTGGTGTCGACGTGACTGTTGCCCTGCGTCCCGGCTCCGGCTCCGCAAAGAAAGCCGAAGCTGCCGGGCTGGCCGTCAAGTCGGTTCCCGAGGCCGTTGCCGCTGCCGATGTCATCATGATCCTGACACCTGACGAGTTCCAGGCACAGCTTTACCGGGACGAAATCGAGCCCAACCTGAAGCAAGGCGCCACCCTGGCTTTTGCCCACGGTTTCGCGATTCATTACAACCAGGTGGTTCCCCGCGCTGATCTCGACGTTATCATGGTGGCTCCCAAGGCGCCGGGCCATACAGTGCGCACCGAGTTCACCAAGGGCGGCGGTATCCCCGATCTGATCGCCATCTTCCAGGATGCCTCGGGCCAAGCGAAGAATGTCGCGCTTTCCTACGCCAGCGCCATCGGCGGCGGCCGTACGGGCATTATCGAAACCACCTTTAAGGATGAGACCGAAACCGATCTGTTTGGTGAGCAGGCTGTGCTTTGCGGCGGTGCCGTGGAACTGGTCAAAATGGGTTTCGAAACTCTGACGGAAGCGGGCTATGCGCCGGAAATGGCATATTTCGAGTGCCTGCACGAGTTGAAGCTGATAGTCGACCTGATGTACGAAGGCGGCATCGCCAATATGAACTATTCCATCTCCAACAATGCCGAATACGGAGAGTATGTCACCGGCCCCGAGGTGATAAACGAGGAATCCCGTAAGGCCATGCGCAATGCGCTCAAGCGGATCCAGAATGGTGAGTACGCCAAGATGTTCATTTCCGAGGGTGCTACCAATTATCCGTCGATGACCGCTTATCGTCGCAACAATGCGGCTCATCCCATTGAGCAGGTGGGTGAGAAGCTGCGCGCCATGATGCCCTGGATCGAGTCGAATAAGATTATCGACAAATCCAAAAACTGATAAAATTATCGGCCGACCACCGAAACGCGCGGCTAGGGGCTGTGCAGTAGGACGACTTCCTGCTGCGCAGACTCCTGAGGCCGCGTTTTTGTCTGTGAGTATTGTTCAAGGAAACTATGAGGTTGTTATATGTCTGAGCCAGTATCGCCCGATCACGAAAGCTCTGCCAAAAGTCAGGGAAAGACAGCCTCTCGTCAGCCGGGGCTGCCCATTGATGAGCACTTCGAGGAAGAAGTGTCCGAGGGCGGCAAGACAGTGAAGCGCAAGGGTGTCTTCCTGTTGCCCAACCTGTTTACAACCGCAGCCCTGTTTAGCGGCTTTTACGCCATAGTGTCGGGAATGGATGGCAATTTTTCCAACGCCGCCATTGCCATTTTTGCCGCACAGCTTTTGGACGGGGTCGATGGTCGGATTGCCCGAATGACCAATACCACCAGCGCTTTCGGTGTCCAGTACGACAGTATTTCCGACATGGTCAGCTTTGGCCTGGCGCCGGCACTGGTGATCTTCAGTTGGGGTTTGGAACCTTTGGGCAAATTCGGCTGGGCGGCCGCTTTTGTGTTTGTCGCGTGTGCCGCCATACGCCTGGCCCGCTTCAATACTCAGGTTGAAACGGTCGATAAGCGCTTCTTTGTCGGGCTCGCCAGCCCGCCCGCAGCGGCCCTGCTGGCATTCAGCGTGTGGGTTGGCAAGGACGTCAATCCAGGCATTGAGCTTTCTATTGCCGCTGCTATTCTGACTGTTTTTCTGGGCCTGCTGATGGTTTCCAATCTTAAATACAACAGCTTCAAGGGACTGGATGTCAAAGGCCGCGTGCCATTCGTGGCCCTGATAGCCACGGTTCTGGTATTTGCAGTGATTGTTATAGATCCACCGAAGATGCTGTTGCTGATGGCCTGTACCTATGCCGTATCCGGCCCGCTGCTCTGGTTGTGGCAACACCGACCGCAGGCAAGATCGACGTCGGGCAATTCAGACATTGACCAGCCGAAGCACTAGGAGCCGCACGGCGTAAATTTATACGACAAATGTGTTGACCCGGATGCCGCGTCTATTCATAATGCGCGTCCTCTTCGGCGGGGCTGCGAGGAGCTTGACGCAGATTGGTTTCTGTACGAGTTTTTTCGAAATTTTCAGAAAAAACAGAGTTCAGATCAGGGATGAAAATAGTTGCCAAAAAGGAGTTGCCAAGCGTCACTAACTGCGTATAATGCGCGCCTCTTCAGCGGCAAATGGCTGCTAAAGACAAGGTTAAAAGGTTCGGGTAGATTAAAGGGTTCGATGGCTGAATCCCGCTTTCAAAAGCAATTTGCTCGAGTGCCAGGCTCGGATTTCGCGGAGCGAAATGATAGGAAAAAGGACTTGCCAAGCTTTGCGAAATGCGTATAATGCGCATCCCACGGTTGAGGCGAAAGCGTCGTCAAAACCGGCTAAGTTCCTTGATAAACAAGTGCTTAGCGAATGTTCTTTAACAAGTTGATCAAGCAATGCGTGTGGGCGCTTGTGGGTTGGT
>CAZEWY010000165.1:0-8437 GCA_964515945.1 uncultured Cellvibrionaceae bacterium | reverse complement strand
AAGGGAAAAGGGAAAAGGGAAAAGGGAAAAGGGAAAAGGGAAAAGGGAAAAGATCAGTGGCGTATCAACAAAGGCAAGGTGACAAGTATTTCTGATTTAAATGGTTTGCTACTGCTGTTGCTGTTCGGCTTTACCGGCTACTACGTCGTTGACGCGCTGAAGCTGAAGGAATTGGCGCAACGGGCGGTTGAGGCTTATTGCGATCAACAGGATGTACAACTGCTGGATGGTACGATTTTTCTGAGGCGGCTCGGTGTGGCCCGCGATAGCGGCGGCAGTCTGCGCCTCAAGCGCGAGTTTCAGTTCGAATTCACTGTGACCGGTGGCGATCGCAATCACGGCTGGATCCGCTTGCTGGGAAAACGCATAACCGGCGTGGAGCTGGCGCCACACAGATTCCATTGACACGTGCGGGAACCAAACAAAACCCTAGGAAGGTATTTTTATGTTCAAACGAAGTCAGACATTTATCGGGCTGCTGGCCATAAGTATGGTAATCACCACCGGTATATTGAGTGGCTGCGAGCGCCCGGCGCCCGGCCCGCAAGCGGATTTGAAATCAGCAGATGAGGGGGCAGGAGTGGAGATACCATTGATTATTGGAACCTACACCAGCAGCACCGGCTCCAATGTGGAGCCCAGCCGTGGGCTCTATGTTGTCAACTACGACAGCACCAGCGGGCAGCTGAGCCAGCCGACATTGGCGGCGCCCATAGACAACCCTTCGTTTGGCGCCATCGACCGGGACAGGGGTCGTGTCTATGTTGCCAGTGAAACCGAGGTGGGCGAGGTGGCCGCCTTTCAGTGGCGTCCGGGCTCAACAGACCTGAGCCCCATCAACACCGTTTCCAGCGAGGGCGCCTATCCTTGCTATGTGTCTCTGAGTCCCGACGGGAGCCGCCTGGCGGTTGCCAACTACGTCAGCGGCAATATCGCCGTTTATGAATTGGACCCTGACACAGGCGCCATTGGTGACAGCCCGCAAACGCGGCAGCATGCCGGTCGCGGGCCCAATCCGGAGCGCCAGGAAGGTCCCCATGCCCACTGGGTCGAATGGGCGCCGGAAGGTCGCTTCCTCTACGTTGTCGATCTGGGCATTGATGAAATTGTGGGTTACTCATTCGATGCCTCGTCGGGCCGGCTAGGTGAAGGCTTTACGGCGCTGAAAGTCGAAGCGGGAGCAGGGCCGCGCCACATGGTGTTTCACCCGAAGAAAAATCTGGCCTATATCTTTAACGAGTTAAGCAATTCGGTGATCGTGGCCAGTCGGGAAAAGGATGGACATCTCATTGTTCGACAGACCATATCCAGCCTGCCGGCGGATTTCAATGGTCACAGTCAGGGTGCCCATATCGCCATCAGTGCCGATGGCACCAATTTGTATGCGTCCAATCGTGGCCACGACAGCATTGTCGTATTTGATATCGCCGAGGACGGCCAGCTCGGATCGCCGCGATGGATCGGCACGCAGGGCGACTGGCCGCGGTTTTTTACGATTCTGCCTGATCAACAGACGCTGCTGGTGGCTAATGAGCGTTCGCATAATCTGATCACTTTCCATATTCACGCCGACGGCCATCTGTCCCCCACTGGACAGCGTGTGCAGCTTGCTCAGCCGGTCTATGCTGGACCTCTGACGGCTCCATAGCCCGTAGACTGCCACACAAGCCGGGGAAGCTTGAGGATTTGACCCATGTCCTGCAGATTGAGCTGATCTCATCTATGATTGGTACAGCTGTTTGCCCCTCGGGGTGAACGACCATCTATAAAACAGCAAGGTTCACAACACTAAGGTCCAATCATGCAGTACTCCATCAAGCACCTCACGCCGTTGAGGCGCCTCATCATGCCAGTTACCTTTTGCCTGGCGTTGCTGGCCGCCGCTCTGGCGCCGCTCAAAGTCTTCGGGCTGGAGATCGACGGCGTCTGGCAGCAGGGCGCTCTGATCAGGGGACATGTCGAGCCGGGTACAACCGTGGTATTCGGTGACCATACCGTCAGGGTGACGGCAACAGGCGACTTCATTCTGGGATTGGGTCGCGACGCCGCCCCTGAAGCCACTCTGACAATTACGTCGGCGGAGGGCGCAGTCCAGGAGCACCACTTCGAGGTCCTGCAGCGGGAGTACCAGATTCAGCGCATTGAAGGCATCAAGAAGGAGCATGTGACGCCGCCGGAAAGTCTGACTCAGCGCATTCGCGCGGAAGCGGCGCAGGTCTGGAAGGCGCGACAGATCCAGAGCGACTATCTGGACTTCATGCAATCCTTTGAATGGCCGCTGACAGGGCCCATCACAGGCGTCTACGGCAGCCAGCGCTTTTATAATGGCGTGCCCAGGTCGCCCCACTATGGCGTCGATATTGCCGCGCCCAAAGGCACACCGGTCAAGGCGCCGGCGGCCGGCGTGGTGACTCTGGCGCACGACGATATGTTCTACTCGGGCGGCACCCTGATTCTGGATCACGGCTATGGCTTATCCTCCACCTTCATACACCTGCACAAGATTCTGGTGAAACCCGGGCAGCGGGTGAAGCAGGGCGAAGTGATTGCCGAGGTCGGTGCCAGCGGACGCGCCACGGGGCCGCACCTCGACTGGCGGCTGAACTGGTTTCACGAGCGCCTTGACCCGCAACTGCTGATGAGCGCCCAATCGTCCGGCGAAACCAATCTTTCCGCTGTCCGATAAACCCGCACTGAAACCTTCGCTGCTGGGCCTTCGAAGGCAGTACAGAGGCCGTCTTCGAAGGCCTGACTTGAAGACATCGACCGGTCAACGGGTGTAAGATTCGCTCCTGTTCAACGTAACCAGATTTCTGGTTACACATTGAAAATAGGCTGGGAGGCACGGCGCACCATCATGATCGATAAAAAACTGCTCAGTATTCTGGTATGCCCGGTCACCAAGGCGCCGCTGATCTGGGATCCGGAACAACGGGAGCTGGTCTGCGTGGCCAGCGGGCTGGCTTACCCGGTGCGTGACGGTATTCCGGTGATGCTGGAAAGCGAGGCACGTCAAATTTCATTACAGGAAAAGGAAAAATTTGCCGCCAAGCAACCGGTTGTGAAATCCTGAGGAGCACCCGAATGTCCGAGAGAAGCATTTTTACCCGCATCATGGATGGCGAGATTTCCGCCGACATCGTCTACGAAGACAGCGACTGTATTGCCATCAATGATATTTCGCCAAAGGCGCCGGTCCATGTGCTGATTATTCCGCGCAAGCCTATTCCCCGCCTGGCGGATGCCTCCGACGATGACCGCGCGCTGCTGGGCCAACTGATGCTGAAAGTGGGCGATATTGCCCGGCAACTGGGCGTCGACCAAGCCTTCCGGGTTGTTATCAATAATGGCGAAAAGGCAGGGCAGACCGTATTCCACCTGCACCTGCATCTGTTGGCGGGCAAGCCATTCGACGAGGGACACCTCGGGATGTGATGCCGCAGCCGCCGCAGTTACTCCTTTAGACGGGCGGCGCGATTCCTTTTATACTGTTCCCTTTTCAGCATCGGGCCCTAGTGGGCCATGCGCAATTCGGTACCAATTCGCTTCCCCAAAAGCGTCTTGGTCACCGGACTTCACGCATGGCCCCACTCGCGGGCCCGATCTACGTTTATGAATCATTGAGTGGGCAAGCATTTTATGAAGAGCGCTGAGTTACGCAACGCCTTTTTGGACTATTTCGAGAAGCAGGGGCACACTCGGGTGCCCAGCAGTTCCCTGGTGCCGGGCAATGACCCAACCCTGCTGTTTACCAATGCCGGCATGGTTCAGTTCAAAGACGTTTTTATCGGCAGCGACAAGCGTCCATACACCCGCGCCGCCAGTTCGCAGCGCTGCGTACGCGCTGGCGGCAAGCACAACGACCTGGAAAATGTCGGTTACACGGCCCGTCACCACACCTTTTTTGAAATGCTCGGCAATTTCAGTTTCGGTGACTATTTCAAGCGCGACGCCATCAAATTTGCCTGGGAGTTTCTGACGGAAGTTCTGGGTCTGCCGGCCGAGCGGCTGTGGGTTACCGTACATATTACCGACGATGAAGCCGCGGATATCTGGCTGAACGAAGTGGGTGTCAGCGCCGAGCGTTTCTCCCGACTGGATGAAGACAACTTCTGGCAGATGGGCGATACCGGCCCCTGTGGACCCAGCTCGGAAATCTTTTACGATCATGGCGCCGATGTGCCCGGCGGCCCGCCCGGCAGTGAAAATGATGATCTGGATCGCTACATCGAAATCTGGAACCTGGTATTCATGCAGTTTGAGCGGCAGAACGACGGCTCGCTGATTCCTCTGCCCAAACCCTCGGTTGACACCGGCATGGGGCTCGAGCGCATCGCCGCCGTGATGCAGAATGTGCATACCAACTACGAAATCGATCTGTTTCAGGCGCTGCTGAAAGCGGCCGCCGTGGCGACGGACACACCGGACATGGAAAACAAGTCCCTGCGGGTGATTGCCGACCATATTCGTTCCTGCGCCTTTCTCGTCGTCGATGGCGTTCTTCCGTCCAACGAGGGCCGCGGCTACGTTCTGCGCCGCATCATTCGCCGCGCCGTGCGCCACGGGCACCAGCTGGGTCAGACCACCCCCTTCTTTTACAAGCTGGTGCCGGCCCTGGTCGAGCAGATGGGCGAGGCCTATCCCGAACTGGCCCAAAATCAGGCGCAGGTGCGCAAGGTGTTGCTGGCGGAAGAAGAGCAGTTTGCCCGGACCCTGGACAAAGGCCTCGCAGTCTTGGAAGAAAAACTGGCAGGCCTGACGGGCGGCCGGATTCCCGGCGATCTGGTATTTACGCTCTACGATACCTATGGCTTTCCCGTTGACTTGACCAACGACATTGCCCGGGAAAAAAACCTCACCCTGGATATGGAAGGCTATGAGGCCCGGATGGAAGAGCAACGCCAGCGTGCGCGGGCGGCGGGTAGTTTCAAGATGGACTATACCGCCGGCCTCGATTTGTCCGGCGAGACCGATTTCAGCGGTTATACCAGCCTTGAAGACAGTGGCCAGGTAGTGGCGATTATCCGTGACAATCAACTGGTCGATAGCCTGACCGAGGGCGACGAGGGCATAGTGGTACTGGATCGTACGCCCTTCTACGCCGAGTCCGGTGGGCAGGTGGGAGACAGTGGCTATCTTGAAGCCGGCGGCACGCGGTTCGAAGTGGTGGACTGCCGCAAGGATGGCAGTAACCACCTGCACATCGGGCGACTGCTGCACGGCAGCCTGAAGACCGGGGATCACCTGGACGCCCGGGTTGACAGCCAGGTACGCCAGGCAACCGCGCTCAACCACTCGGCTACCCATCTGCTGCATGCCGCACTGCGCCAGGTGCTGGGCGATCATGTGGCACAGAAGGGGTCTTTGGTGGATTCCGAGCGGCTGCGCTTCGACTTCGCCCATTTCGAGGCGGTGAAGCCAGAGCAGTTGCACGAGGTTGAAACCCTGGTCAATGAACAGATAAGGCGCAATACCCCTGTGCGCACGGAAGTCTGTGATATGGACGCCGCCAGGGAAAAAGGCGCTCTGGCATTGTTCGGTGAGAAATATGGCGATCAGGTTCGTGTCCTGACGATGGGTGAGGGTTTTTCAGTGGAACTCTGTGGCGGTACCCACGTCGAGCGCACTGGGGACATAGGCCTGTTCCGCATCGCTTCGGAGGCCGGTATAGCGTCCGGTGTGCGCCGTATCGAAGCGGTGACGGGAGCGGGTGCTTTGCACTTGTTTGATCAGGTTCAGCAGAATCTGGCCGCGGCCGCCCGCCTGCTGAAGACTTCTCCGGACTCTCTCGGGGAAAAGCTGGAAACGCTGGTATCCCAGAACCGTCAGTTGGAAAAGGATCTGGCGGCCCTCAAGAGCAAACTGGCGAGTTCATCCGTCAATGACTGGCTGGCGGAGGCCCGGGATCTGGGTGGTATCCGCCTCCTGGTCAAATCGATTGAGGGGGGCGATGCCAAGTCCCTGCGCGACATGGTGGATCAGCTGAAAAACAAGCTGGGCAGGTCGGGTGTTCTCTTGGCGTCCGTCAATGAGGGGAAGATAGCCCTGGTGGCCGGTGTCAGCAGCGACGCCACGGATCAGTTGAAGGCCGGCGATATGGTGCGCTTCGTCGCCGAGAAGATCGGCGGCAAAGGCGGCGGGCGGCCTGACATGGCCCAAGGGGGCGGAACTGATGCCGATGCGTTGCCGGGAGCCCTGGCAGAACTGGAAGCCATGATCGGCCATTCGGTGCAAAAATGACCAATGCGTGACCTGAATAGTGGGTCAAAATTGCGATAAGAGTTAACATTCGAGAATTTTTAGTGTTTAATTGGCGCCCTTTTCCATGTGAAGAGGGCTCGCCCGAAGGGCGTCCAAGGCCGTAATTACAGCAGGAATAGCCGGTTAATGAGCTTATTCGTTCAGAAATTTGGCGGTACCTCGGTAGGTACTATCGAGCGCATCGCAGCAGTTGCCGACAAAGTAGTGACTTTCCGCCAGCAGGGCCACGATATAGTCGTGGTGGTGTCGGCGATGAGTGGTGAAACCAACCGTCTGGTAGCCATGGCCAAGGAGATACAGTCGACGCCGGATCCCCGGGAAATGGATGTGCTCCTGTCCACTGGAGAGCAGGTGACCATTGCCCTGTTGTGCATGGCGTTGAAAAAGCGCGGCTACGACGCCCGCTCCTACACGGGCGCCCAGGTTAAAATTCTCACGGATAACGCCCATACCAAGGCGCGAATCCAGCAGATAGATACCCATGCCATGCGCGAGGATCTCGATCAGGGGCGCGTGGTCGTAGTGGCCGGATTCCAGGGCATGGATGAACAGGGCAATATCACGACTCTGGGACGCGGTGGTTCTGATACCACGGGCGTCGCACTGGCCGCGGCGCTCGGTGCCGATGAATGCCAGATCTACACCGACGTGGATGGCGTCTATACAACCGATCCGCGAGTCGTGGATGGCGCGCGGCGGCTGAATCGCATCACCTTTGAGGAGATGCTGGAAATGGCCAGCCTCGGCTCCAAGGTCCTGCAGATTCGCGCGGTGGAATTCGCTGGCAAATACAACGTGCCCTTGAGAGTTCTTTCAACATTTGAAGATGGTCCCGGAACCTTGATTACCCTCGATGAGGAAAACAGAACCATGGAACAACCTGTTGTATCTGGCATTGCTTTTAACCGTGACGAAGCTAAGGTCTCCGTGCGGGCTATTCCTGATATTCCGGGCATGGCGTCCAAAATATTGGCGCCTGTCGGCGATGCCAATATTGAGGTTGACGTTATTGTGCAGAACTCGAGCGGTGACGGCAGCAACGACCTGACTTTCACTGTCAATCGCAGCGATGTTGCCAAGGCCAAAAGTATTCTCGAAGGTGTCATTACTGAAATAGGCGCCGGGGAAGTGAATACTGACGACAAAATTGCCAAAGTGTCGATTGTGGGCGTAGGTATGCGCTCGCACGCGGGCGTTGCGTCGACTATGTTTAAAGCCCTGGCGGCGGAAAACATCAATATCCTGATGATCACCACATCCGAAATCAAGATCTCGGTGATTATTGATGAGCGCTATCTGGAACTGGCGGTGCGCAGTTTGCACTCGGCTTTTGAACTGGATGCGACACCACAAATTTAAAATACCTGGATTATTGCGCCGGTGGTATATTTGGTCTTTAATCCTTGTGTAATTTCAGCTCCGCCAGATGAGGGAGTTAATTAAGTGTTGGTTGGTTTCCATAATTTGCTCCGGTCGCAGGTATCAAGATTGTCATAACAGCACGCGACTACCAGAACAGGACATGAGCTCATTGGGGAACCCGCGACGGCAACCAACTTGACAGTCCAGTAACCGTCGTACTCACAGGATGATTTTAAGGAGAAAGACCGATGTTAATATTAACCCGCCGTATTGGCGAAACACTCATGGTTGGCGATGAGGTCACAGTCACAGTGCTGGGCGTCAAAGGCAATCAGGTTCGAATTGGGGTTAATGCCCCCAAGGAAATCGCCGTCCATCGCGAAGAAATCTATCAGCGCATTCAGCGCGAAAAAGAACAACAGGACGAGCCCGGGAATACTTGATACCGTGACATACATGGAACAAGTAACCTGTTTTCGGGCAGTTTGGATGGAATAGTGGGGACGCTAACCCAGCGTGACCCACTTTTTATTCTGCAAGCCTTTGATTTTTCACCCGGTATTGATATCATGCCGCTCCTTCGGAGTTCACCGGCTCCAGTTTGAGGAACCCGTCGCCGATCCAGTAGCGGCACGAGGCAGAAAGGTTGCAGGAAGCGGAAAGCCCAGTGAAACAGCGTAAAACGTAGTTAGTTGAGTCTGCTCAACACAGAGACTGAAAACCTTTATTGAACAATTGTTCAGTCAAACACAGTAATTCCGGAGAGGTGGCCGAGTGGCCGAAGGCGCTCCCCTGCTAAGGGAGTATACCTTGA
>CAZEWY010000164.1:0-8549 GCA_964515945.1 uncultured Cellvibrionaceae bacterium | reverse complement strand
CTTGCCCACGCCGGTGGTTCCGAGGAACAGGAAAGACCCATTGGGCCGATTGGGGTCCGACAGGCCGGCCCGGGAGCGCCGCACCGCGTTGGCCACGGCGGTGACCGCCTCCCCCTGACCGATTACCCGCCGGTGCAAGGCCTCCTCCATGCGCAGCAACTTGTCGCGCTCGCCCTCCAGCATCTTGGAGATGGGGATACCGGTCCATTTGGAGACGACTTCGGCAATTTCCTCTTCGCCAACCTTGTTGCGCAGCAGCGTCATTTCCATGGTTTCGGCATGACTTGCCGCATTCAACTGCTTTTCCAGCTCCGGAATGATGCCGTATTGCAGTTCAGACATTCGGCCCAGGTCACCGGCGCGGCGAGCGGAATCCAGATCCAGTCGCGCCTGCTCAAGGCTGCTTTTGATCTCGTGGGACCCGTGCAGCGCGGACTTTTCAGCGCGCCAGATTTCGTCCATGTCCGAATATTCACGCTCGACATGTTCGATATCCGCATTGATTTTTTCCAGGCGTTTGCGCGCGGCCTCATCGTCATCTTTTTTGACCGCCTCGCGCTCGATTTTCAACTGGATCAACCGACGCTCCAGGCGGTCCATCTCCTCGGGTTTGGAATCGATCTCCATGCGAATGCGGCTGCCCGCCTCGTCAATCAGATCAATGGCCTTGTCCGGGAGTTGCCGGTCGGTGATGTAGCGTTGGGACAGTTTCGCCGCGGCAATAATGGCGGAGTCGGAAATGTCGACGCCATGGTGAACCTCGTAACGTTCCTTGAGCCCGCGCAGTATCGCGATAGTGTCTTCCTCGTTGGGTTCATCGACAGTCACCTTCTGAAAGCGACGCTCCAGTGCCGCATCCTTTTCGATGTACTTGCGGTATTCATCCAGGGTGGTGGCGCCAACACAGTGCAATTCGCCACGGGCCAGTGCCGGCTTGAGCATGTTGCCGGCATCCATGGCGCCCTCGGCCTTACCGGCGCCCACCATGGTATGCAGCTCGTCGATAAACAGAATGATGCGGCCCTCCTGCTTGGCCAGTTCATTCAGCAGGGCCTTCAGACGCTCCTCGAAATCGCCGCGGAATTTTGCCCCCGCCAGCAGGGAGCCGAGATCCAGAGATAACAGGCGCTTCTGTTTGAGCCCTTCCGGGACTTCGCCGTTGACGATTCGCTGGGCCAGCCCCTCGACAATCGCCGTCTTGCCCACGCCGGGCTCACCAATAAGCACCGGGTTGTTCTTGGTGCGGCGCTGCAATACCTGAATGGTGCGGCGGATTTCGTCGTCGCGGCCAATCACCGGGTCCAGTTTGCCGGCCTCTGCTCGGGCCGTCAGATCCACAGTGTATTTATCCAGGGCCTGGCGCGCGCCTTCGGCATCGGCGTCGTCAACGGTTTCGCCGCCGCGCACCTTGTCGACAGCCGCTTGCAGCTCGGAAAGCTGGCCAAATCGTGCCAGTAACTTACCCAGGCTGTTATTTTTGTCGGTCATAGCCGCCAGCAATATGCTTTCGCTGGAGATAAATTTGTCGCCGCTCTGCTGGGCGTGCTTGTCCGCCAGATTGAGCAGCCGGCCCAGCTCCTGAGCCATGGGGATGTCTCCGGTGGGATTGCGCACGCGGGGCAGATTTTCCAGCTCCTTGGCCAGCTCGTTACGCAGGCCGGCCACGTCAAACTTGGCTTGCGCCAGCAGGGGCCGTACGGCACCATTTTGCTGATTGAGTAGCGCTTGCAGCAGATGCAGGGCCTCCAGCTGGCTGTGATCACGGCCCACCGCCAGCGATTGCGCATCGGACAGGGCCAGTTGCAGCTGATTGGTCAGGCGATCAAGTCTCATGGGTCATCCTCAAGTGAAGCGGCATTAACTGAAAAATGGGGGCCGAAGGCGCGCAATTCAAGCATTCCCGCCGACCTACATTTCTTTACACCGGAATCGGGGGCGAAGGAATCTGTCTCCGGGCCAGCATGTCTATACTCACAAGACCTGCCATTCGGGCAGCCCGGAAATTAACCGGAGAATTTCTATGTTAATGACACCATTCTCACGACCAAAGTCCATGCTCTACCACACTCTGCTCCTGTTTATATCGGCCGTCGTTCTTACGGCTTGCGCCAGCGAAATGCACACGGATAAGGCCAGCGAAAACCTTGTTGAGGTTGACCCCGGCAATTTTGATCACGTGCTGATGCGGCCAGATACAGCCTTGCCCAGCTTCACCCGTGTCAGTATCAGTCAGCCAGAGGTGGCCATGAGTGAATATTGGCTGCGCGACCACTACGGTGATTACAGCGACCGTGATCTCGAGCGTATCAAGGAAGACTACAGTCGTTTTTTGAAGGAGGCACTGTCCGAAATTCTGGCGGAAAAAAGCCAGATTGACATAGTCGAGTCCCCGAGTGAGGCCGACGTGCTGCTGCGGCCCAGCCTGCTCAACGTCAACATCTACGGACCAGATCTGTCCTTTCCCGGCCGGGTCGACCACTATATTGAAGCGGCAGGCAATGCAACTCTCGATCTGGACCTCGTGGATGCGCAATCCGGTGAGGTTCTGGCGCAGTTTGTCGACCATCGCGAAACGCCGGCCATCGTGATCGGCCGTCTGGAGGAAACGAACCGCGTAACCAACAACCGCTTGTTCCGTCGGCTAATGGAGCGCTGGAGTTACAACCTGGTCGACTATCTGGATCGCGAAGGTATCGTCAGCCGCCGCTAGTGCCGTGTCCGATCAACTGGCCAGCCAGATAAGGCTGGCCATGCGCCCCGTCTCCCCGTCCCGCCGGTAGGAGTAAAACCTGCGCTCATCCGAGTAAGTGCAGAATTGACCACCGTAGATGCCGCCAACTCCCAGAGTCCGGCACTGGCTGCGCGCCAGGTCGTATAGATCGGCCTGGAAATGCCCGGCCTTGGATGATGGAGCGAACGCGTGATCAACCGATTTCGCATAGACAGCCCCCAAAGCCAGAGCATCGGCTGATGCCATGAATGCCTGCCGCACCTCGGGACCCACCTGAAAGTGGACCTGGCTGATCGCCGGGCCCAGGTATACCAGAATATCTCTTGGCTCCGCGGCAAAGCGTTTCAGTGCATTGGGCAGAATTCCCGCCGCCAGTCCACGCCAGCCCGCATGCACCGCCGCCACCTGCGTTCCTTGCCGGTCACAGAGTAACAAGGGCAGACAGTCCGCCGTGAGCACGGCACAGGCTATGCCGGGAATATCTGTGATACAGGCGTCCGCGTCGGGAGTCTGGTCCGGGCAATCCGCGTCCACCACCGCCACGCCATGGACCTGCCTCAGCCATTGAATCCACTCGATGGACGGCTCTGCCGCCACCAACTGTTCGCGATTCGCGGCTACGTATTGCGGGCTATCGCCGACATGAAGCGCCAGATTATTGCTTTCGAATGGATGCTGGCTGATACCTCCCCCGCGCGTCGATATAAGCGTACGCACCGATGCTGGGGCGGGCCAATCGGCGGTCAGCAGGTTCACTGGCCTGCCTCTTTATCGTTGAGCGTGGCCAGCAGGGCCAATAATTCCTGCATATCCTCCGGCAAAGGCACCTGCCATTGCATAGACTCGCCACTTATGGGATGAATCAGCCCCAGTTGCGCGGCGTGCAAAGCCTGCCTGGGAAAAGCGCGCACCGCCCTGACCAGATCAACATCCAGCCCCTTGGGCGAGCGCAGACGGGCGCCGTAGACAGCATCCCCGATCAGCGGGTGGCCGATATGTGCCATATGGACCCGAATCTGATGGGTTCTACCCGTCTCCAGCTTCACCCGCAGCCGGGTGAAAGGCCCCAGACGTTCGGCAACCCGGTAGTGGGTGACGGCGGGCTTGCCGTTGAAGTCCACCACAGCCATCTTTGTACGCTGCCGCGGGTGGCGACCTATGGGCGCATCCACAGTACCGCCGGTGAGTATGTGGCCTTGGGCAATGGCATCGTATTCCCGGCTCACTGTGCGCGCCTGAAGCTGTTTGACGAGATGGGTCTGGGCTTCCAGTGTCTTGGCCACCACCATGAGCCCCGTCGTATCCTTGTCCAGCCGATGAACTATGCCCGCGCGCGGCACCGCCTGTACCTGCGGGGCGTGGTGCAGAAGGGCGTTGAGAAGAGTTCCGTCGGGGTTGCCCGCGGCCGGATGCACCACGACACCGGCTGCCTTGTTGATGACAATAATGTGTTCATCTTCATGGACCAGGTCCAGTTCCAGAGCCTGCGGCACCCATTCGCCCTCGGCCTGCAACTCGGTAGTCAGCGACAACTGCTCACCCCCGATCAGACGGGCATTGGGCTTGGCGACATTGCCGGCGAGGCGCAGATCTCCAGCCCGAATCCAGCTCTGCAGGCGTGCCCGGGAGTACTGGGGGAACAATTCCGCGGCCACCTGATCAAATCGACAGCCACTGCGGGTAATGGGGACCTGACATTCCAGGCGAATTTTCTGTGACCTAATTTTCTGTGACATTGTTTTATCAGCTGCTACTGGCTACACTGCGCCATTCGCGAAAACCGCTATCGGGGCATTTCGCAATGATCACATAAATGAATTTTGGGATTTATCCACTGGCCGGGCTGCCCGCTTGTGGCTCTTCCGCTAATGATACCTTTTATATAATGATGCAAGGCCGGTTTAGATGCGAGTACTGAAAGCTTTCCTGACCCTCGGGTTGATTCTCAGCCTGACAGCCTGTGGCTCCAATAGTGAAAAGGAAGAGCAAACCACCGAACAGCAGGTTTATGAAGCGGCTCAAGGCGCACTGGATCGCGCCAACTGGACGGGCGCTATCGAGGCTTTGAACCTGCTGGAAGAGAATTTTCCGTTCGGCAGCTATGCCGAACAGGCACAGCTCGAGCTGATCTATGCCAACTATCGCGCAGGCGAATATGAGGCTGTGCTGACATCCGCTGACCGGTTCATCCGCCTGCACCCTCAGCATCGCAATGTCGACTACGCCTATTACATGCGAGGTCTCGCGACCGCGAACCAGACCGGTGAACTTTTAGGGGGCGCCCTGGGTGTGGATCAGACGCGGCGCGACACAGGTGCTGCACGCGAGTCTTTCGGCCATTTCGCACAATTTCTCACTCGTTTTCCTGACAGCGTCTATGCGCCCGATGCGCGCAAGCGCATGATTCATCAGCGCAACCTGCTGGCGCGCTACGAAATCCACGTTGCCAATTATTATTTCAAGCGCCAAGCCTACCTGGCCGCCGCCAATCGCGGCCGCTTTGTGGTCGAGAACTTCCAGCGCACACCAGCGGTACCGGATGCCCTGGCCGTCATGGCGCAAGCCTATTATCTGCTGGACCTGCCAGAACTGGCGGAGGACGCGGCGCGCGTCCTGCACCTGAATTATCCGAACCATCCCGCCTTGAACGAGAAGGGGGAATTCAACTACCAGTACAGTGCGCAAAGCGCCGACCGCAGCTTGTGGAGCTATCTGACGCTGGGCCTGTTCGATAAAAACAACCCCCAGGAGTTCGATACCCGCAGCCTCTACAGCGCCGAGTATCGCGAAGAACCTCCACGCCCCCGTTTGGGGGACTGATCCCTTCTCACTGGTCCATTACTCGTCCGCCATCGCGGGTGCCCTTGAGCGCGCAGATGTCTATAATGGCGGAATCTGAAGCCAAGATCGGGGATGACCATGGACCAAACCAGTATCATTGCGGAGATGCATGTACTGCCGGAAATCGATACCGGCTTTGAAATCAAGCGTCGCGTCGATTTTATCAAACGGCAACTTCAGAATGCTGGCATGCACCGCCTGGTTCTGGGAATCAGCGGCGGCGTTGATTCTTCAGTCTGCGGCAAACTGGCCCAACGCGCCATTGATGAACTCAACGGCAATGGCGAACCGGGGGAATATCAATTTGTCGCCATCAGACTTCCTTATGGTGTACAGGCCGATGAAGAAGATGCCCAAAAGGCACTGGATTTCATCAAGCCCAGTGTCAGCCTTTGTATCAACATCAAACCTGGCACAGAAGCCATTCACGAGGAAACCCTCGGCGCCATAGCGCAACACCAACTTTTGACAACGGCCACGGATACCGTGGATTTCGTCAAAGGCAATGTCAAAGCGCGTACGCGCATGGTGGTGCAATACGAGGTTGCCGGCCTGCTGCGTGGACTGGTTCTGGGAACCGACCACTCGGCGGAGAATGTCACCGGCTTCTATACCAAATTCGGCGATGGCGCCTGTGATCTGGCGCCATTGTTCGGCCTGAACAAGCGCCAAGTTCGCCTGCTGGGAAAAGCCTTGGGGGCACCGGTAGCATTAACCGACAAGATTCCCACCGCTGACCTGGAATGCAATGCACCCCTGAAGGCGGACGAACATGCTCTCGGCCTGACCTATGACGATATCGATGACTTTCTTGAAGGTAGGGAAGTAGCCGAATCAATCTCAACGCGACTCATCGCCATTTACAAGCGCACGCAGCACAAGCGCCAGGCGATTCCAACGATTTATGATTGCTAAGCGATGCCGCTCTCTGATGCTCAGGGTACCGTTTCCGTGAAGGATGCCTATCCACATAACAGCACATTGCTGCGTGTCTACTTGTATTATCGTTTCGTACTCGGGTCGCTGCTGTTTACCTTGTTTTTTTCAAGCTTGGCGGCCGATGTGGTGGGCGAAAATCATCCCAAATTGTTTCACTGGACGACCCTCAGTTACGCCGGCATCTGCCTGGCAACGCTCATCACCATTCGAGTCGATAGCCTGCAAAAATCCGTCAATCGTATCTTCGCCTTTCTGATTATCGACTTGATCGCCATCCTTCTGATGGTACACGCCAGTGGCGGTATCGAAAGTGGGCTCGGCTATCTGTTTTTGGTCAGCACCGCCATCGCCAGTATGTTCCTGCGGGCACAACTGTGCCTGGCATTTGCGGCACTCACCAGCCTGTTTGTCATTGGAGAGACGCTCTATCTGTCCCAGATGAAGGTTATTGACAGCCAGGAAATTTTCTCCGCCGGTGTTCTTGGTCTGCTTATCTTCGCAACGGCGCTGGCATTCCAGTACTTGACCAACAAGATACGTGCCAGCGACATAGAAGCCGCCAGCCAGGCGCAATATGCGGAACACCTGCAACAACTTGCGCAGTCAATTGTTGCGCGGATGCGCACTGGCATCATTGCGGTCGATGCCCAGAATTATGTTGAACTGATCAATGAATCAGCCATTCAATTACTCGGACTTCCACCCGCCGGCCTATACAGCCACCGCCAACTCGAAACCTTTTGCAACCTGGCTGTACCACTCAAGTCCTGGCGGGAAGGCGCGGAACCGACAGCCTCCCGGCATCATCAAGTCAGAGGCGGCCAGGAAGTTCGCATTAATTTCGCATCCCTCGACACCGGAGCGGAAGCCCGCACATTGTTGTTTCTCGAAGATCACCGCATGCTGGCACAGCAGGCTCAGCAGCTCAAGCTGGCATCGCTGGGGCGACTCACTGCAAGTATTGCCCATGAAGTGCGCAACCCGCTCGGTGCCATTTCTCATGCGGCACAATTGTTATCGGAATCCTCGCAGATCCACAATAACGACCTGCGCCTGACCGAGATTATTTATCAACATTCTCGACGGGTAAATCAGATTATTGAGAACACTCTAGTGCTATCGCGCCGGCGCAACCCGAATCCCGAAGTCATTAAATTACGGAACTGGCTGCCACGCTTTGCCAGCGACTACACGGCAGGAAAAGAAGCGGAAATCACCTTGAAGATTGATTCTCTAGATATTGTTGCCAAAATTGACCCGGTACAGCTCGCCCAGGTACTCACCAATCTCTGCGATAACGGCTTGCGCTATAGCCGCCTGGCCACTGGCAGAGCCCATGTTGAGTTGAAAGCCGGCATGGCGGACAGCGGCGACACCTCCTATCTGGCCGTCATTGACGACGGTCCTGGCGTAAGTGATGATCAACTGCAACAGATATTTGATCCGTTTTTTACCACCGATGAACAAGGCTCTGGCCTGGGGCTTTATATTTCACAGGAACTCTGCGAGATCAACCAGGCCAGCTTGCATTACCAGCGCACCAGTGATAACAAAAGCTGCTTCCGCATTGATTTTTCTCACCATCAGCGAATATTCTGATCATGAACCAACGCGCCCTTATCATCGACGACGAACCCGATATCCTTGAGTTACTTGAACTCACTCTCAACCGGATGGGTATTGCCACTCGATGCGCCACATCCCTGACCCAAGCCAGAAAGCTGCTGGAAAGCGAAAGCTTTAACCTGTGCCTGACCGACATGCGCCTGCCCGATGGCAATGGCATTGATCTCGTCCAACTTATTCAGAAGGACTACCCTACTTTACCCGTCGCGATGATTACCGCCCATGGCAACATGGACACTGCGATTCAAGCGATGAAAGCCGGTGCCTTCGATTTCATCTCCAAACCGGTAGATCTGGCGGCTTTGCGGAAGCTTGCAGCCACTGCCATTGAATCCAGTCATCTTCCAAAGCCGGAAGACAGCGAGGGATTGCCACGGATCATTGGCAGTTCCCCGGCGATACGACGGCTTTG
>CAZEWY010000163.1:0-8572 GCA_964515945.1 uncultured Cellvibrionaceae bacterium | reverse complement strand
GCGAACCGCGCCTTGCTGCGAACGATTTGACAGGCTCTGATAATGGCATTTAGTTCCATACAGTACACCAGCGCAGCAGGACAGGGGCTGACTCCGAGACCCTGGCAGTAACGCAGTAGAGGACAGCTTGGCCATGAGCAGTGTTTTTATTCTTCAGAACCAGGATCAACAGTATTTCAACAAACGTGGTGAATGGACCCAGGGCGAAGAGGCCGGCAGCCTTTATTGCTCCGTTTTCAAGGATGAAGCCCTGAACCAGAAGCTGGAATTGACTGTGCGCCATCCCGATTTGCGCATCAGTGTTATAGAATGCCAGCTCGACGCCAAGGGGCGCCCCCAACTCCCTGCCACGGGAGAGACAAATGCCACTCGATCCACCGAGACTACCCAGCCCGTCGAGCCGGAAGCTTTCAGCCACACCGCCTCGAGCTATTCAGGCTAGCGAGCCGAGGCGACCCGTATAGATGTAACCCAGGTCCGACCCACCTCCGAGACCCATCCGCGCACCCAAAGAGGGCCATCGTTTGTTTCAACTGAATAATTTACCCGGAGCTCTCCTTGAGCCCTCCAATGCTCCGCTACTGACCGGCATACTTCGCGGTGTCGAAAAAGAAAGCCTGCGCACGTCCGCCGATGGCCACTTGTCCCGGTCCGGACACCCGGAGACCCTGGGGTCGGCCTTGACCCACCCGCAGATCACCACGGATTTCAGCGAAGCCTTGCTGGAATTCATTACGCCGCCGTCCCATCGCATTGATGAGGTTCTGGCCAATCTGGATACCATCCATCGCTTCACCCACGCTCAGTTGGGGGATGAAATGCTCTGGTGTCACAGTATGCCCTGCGCTCTGCCCGCCGATCACGAGATTCCCGTAGGCCTCTACGGCACCTCCAATATCGGCCGCATGAAGACGATCTATCGTGAAGGCCTGGGCCACAGGTATGGTCGCGTCATGCAGACGGTAGCCGGCATCCATTACAATTTTTCGCTGCCGAACGCTTTTTGGGCCTTCCTCCATGCATCGGAAAACAGCACCCTGAATCTGGATGATTTCCGCACCAGCCGCTACTTCGATCTGATTCGCAACTTCCGTCGCCATTACTGGCTTCTTATTTATCTTTTTGGCGCATCACCCGCCGTCTGCGGCAGCTTCGTCAAAGGTCGCCAGCACGACCTGACAGCCTTCAATGGCAGTGACGCCACACTGCACCTGCCCTTTGCCACTTCCATGCGCATGGGTGACCTCGGTTACCAGAGTTCCACTCAGGAATCCCTTTACGTCTGTTATAACCAGCTTCCCACTTACCTGCAAACGCTGGTTCACGCGATAAAAACCCCTTACCCACCCTACCAGCAGTTGGGCACTCGGGGTCCGGACGGGCATTACCGCCAGCTCAATACCGGACTCCTGCAGATCGAAAACGAATTCTACAGCGCCATTCGCCCAAAACGCACGGCGCGTACCGGTGAAACCGCGCTCATGGCCCTCTGCCACAGGGGCGTCGAGTATGTCGAAGTGCGCTGTCTGGATCTCAACCCCTATGAACCGCTGGGCATTGGTCGCGCGCAGATGCAGTTCCTCGACACTTTCCTGCTCTATTGCCTGCTGCACCCCAGCCCCGAATCCACCCGGGCGGAATGCGAACTGATTCTCAGCAACCAGAAGCAGGTCGTCAAGCGCGGTCGCGAGCCGGGCTTGATGCTGGATTTCATCGAAACGTCTATTGAACATTCTAATGGACCTTCTACTGGACATACCAAGCTCAGCCTGCAAAGCTGGGCTCAGGAACTCTTGCAGGCCCTGGAGCCAGTGGCAGATATGCTGGACAGAGCGCACTCGGGCGATGACTACCGGCAAAGCCTGCAACTGCAAGCGGAGAAAGTGAAGGACCCGTCGCAGACGCCCTCAGCGCGCATTCTGGCGGACATGAGTGCAAGGAACATGAGCTTCGCAGAGTTTGCAACACAGCATTCCCGTCAGCAGAGCGCCGGCTTCAAGCAGCGTCCCCTGCATTCCAATCAACTCGCGGTGCTGCAAGCCACGGCGCGGCAGTCGCTGCACGACCAGGCAGCGCTGGAGGCCGCCGACAAGGAGGACTTCGAGACCTATCTGGCGAGCTATTACGAACAATATGGCACCTGTCAATCCACCGCCGCCGAGGCCATTGCCGAATAGGCCGGAAAACTGACGGCGGACATGGAATTCGGTTATCCTAATCAAATAACCCTAATCAGCGGCACGGCTTAAACCCCGTGCTGAAACCACCTATTTCTGGACGCCCCGTGAAAAACCTGACCCTACCCAGTATTCGCCTGACCTACCTGCTGACTTTTGTTGCCACAGTCCTGTTGATGCTGATTGCCCTCTATATGCAGTACGCCATGGGCCTGGAACCCTGCGCCCTCTGTGTCACCCAGAGAGCCTGCATGATTGCCATCGGCCTGGTCGCACTGGTTGCCTGCATCCATCATCCACGCGGCTGGGGTCGCTGGCCATATGTAGGCCTCGGACTGATTTTCACCATTTTGGGGGGCGCTACAGCCGGTCGTCAGCTCTGGTTGCAGAACCTTCCGCCGGACCGGGTTCCCGCCTGCGGGCCCAGCATCGAATATATTCTCGACGCCTTCCCCTTCTGGGAAGCGCTGGCCATTCTTTTTCGGGGTGACGGCAACTGCGCCGAAGTGGCCTGGCGATTTCTGGGCCTGAGCATTCCCGGCTGGACCCTGATCGCATTTATCGGATTTGGCGCCGTGTTTCTTTGGCAAGGGCTGCGCGGACGCCTATAATGTTCGATCCGATGTGATTGAGCCAAATTTGAGTTGGCATCCCCTGCCACCTTTGTGGCAGGCGACAACACATGACAATTTTTAAACTCCTATTTTCTAAACTCCTTTTTTAAACAAGGACACCACTTCATGCTAGAAAACGTTGAATCCGCTCGCGAGCGCTGGGGAGGTGTTAACAGCATCATCGACCGCTGGCTACAGGAGCGCCAGGACATGCTGGTGCAATACTGCGAATTGTCCGGTCTCGATTCGGAAAGCCTCCACTGCGGCTCCAAGCTGCAAGGGCTGTGTCAGATACTGGTTGACTACGTGTCAGCCGGTCATTTTGAAGTCTACGGTCGACTGGTGAAGGAAGCCCGGGAATTCGAAGACAAGGACGCCCTCCAGGAAACCCAGAATCTTTTTGACATTATCGATGCGACCACTGAAGCCGTCCTGGATTTCAATGACAAATATCAGGAAACGGATGACCTCACCACTATAGGCGAAGACCTGTCCCGGTTAGGCGAAATCCTTGCCAATCGCTTCGAAGCCGAAGATCGCATGATTGAAGTGCTGCATGTCGCCCACAAGGAGCAGGTGGCTTAGACATTATTGCTTGATACAGTTTGCCACGCCGTCGTGTTGCAAACTGGTACTCTCTCAAAATTGGTACTCTCTCAAACGCAAAAGGCCCGAAGTCATGGGCTCCGGGCCTTTTTTTTAGCTCACCCGTTAATTATTCAGTGGCGGCTTCTTCAGACTGCTCGGCTTTTCCGGCTTCCTCGGCTGCGGCTTTCTCTGCGGCCTTCTGCTTCTCGGAATTAATGTCCAGCAGCTCCACTTCAAAAATGAGTGTTTCATTGGGGCCGATGGGGCCGGAAGTGCCGCCGGGGCCGTATGCGAGATCGGACGGGATAGTCAGCTCCCACTTGTCGCCGACCTGCATCAGCTGCAGCGCTTCAACCCAACCCGGGATAACACCGCTGACCGGGAAAGTCGCCGGCTGACCACGCTCGACCGAGCTGTCAAAGACGGTGCCGTCAATCAAACGTCCGGTATAGTGCACAGTTACCTGGTCCTCGGCCGAGGGAGACTTGCCTTCGCCTTCGGTAATCACGCGATACTGCAAACCGCTCTCGGTGGTTTGCACACCTTCTTTCTTGGCATTCTCAGCCAGATAGGCTTCGCCTTCCTGTTTGTTCTCTTCCGATGCCTTGGCCATGGCTTCCTGCTGCTTGGCCTGCTGCTGCGTCTGGAAAGCTGTCATCGCCGCCTGGCTCTCTTCCTCATTCAGACGAGATTCCTTGTCACCATTCACATCGGCGACGGCCATGGAAATGGCGTCGACATCGATGTTGAAATTGCTGGCCTTTGCCTGGCTGGCCATATTGTAGCCAACGATATAGCTCACTTTCTGTTCGAGAGTATCCAGCTTAACCTCGGATTTCTGCTTGCCGTCTCCCCCGCAAGCCGTCAGCGCAACGGCAGCCGCGGCCATACCTACTATAAGATACTGTTTCATAGTTCCGTCCCATTATTGGTCTTTAGTTTTTTGATGTAACGCCAACAGCGGGCGCCTTTCAGTAAACCGAGCACAGACGATACACGTTTACATCAAAATTCGCTAGATGGCTGCGCAAGCTGTGACGCAATCCACAGGATTGGGATCGAAGCCGGCCACTGCATCTGGGCATGAGCCAAATCATTGCCAGACGTCGGAGTCACGGGTGGATCGTGAAAATTGGTATCGATTTCGCTTGGAGAATTAGGTATAAATAGCGTGCGTTTTCACAAGCAGACGCTATTCTTTCGTCTGTAGGTTGAATTCCTTCTCATTTGCTTAACAATTCAGGTACCCAAAAATGGCAGCACGAAAAAAAGTTATCGATCCTGTTGTGGATTTGGAAAATGAAATCGCCAAACTCACGTCTCGTTTGAGCGCAGCGAGAGATAAAAAGATTGCTGCGGCAGAAAAAGCCCAGACACAAGCCGCCGGCAAGCTGGCCAAGGCCAAGCAAAAGCTGGCACAGCTACGCGAACGTCAGAAGAAGGCTGCTGCGGCAGCGGTGGGCAAAAAGACCGCCGCCAGCAAGGATCGCGTTGCCAAGGCGCGAGAAGCTGTTGCCATTCAACGGGATGAAGTCAATGCTCTGAATCAATTGGCCTCCGAAGCCAAGGCGCACCTTGCCGATCTGGTAGCGGAGAAGAAGCGGGCCGATGCCCTGGCGAAAATAGCGGCCAAAGCCGAAAAAGCGCTGCAACCGAAGGTAAAAACGCCAGCCAAGCGCAAATCGGCCAGGAAAGCCAAGACAAGCACCGCCACGACCAAGGCGAAAAGCGCAACCGTCAAGACAGCGCCCAAGAAGAAAGCCGCTGCCAAAAAGGCTGGGGCAAAAGCCGCACCCAAAACAACAGCAGCCAAAGCCGCTACGACAAAAGCCGGCGCCAAGAAGCCGGCCACCAAAAAAGCAGCGCCCAAGAAAGCCGCCGCCAGCAAGCCAGCCACTAAAAAGGCCAGCCCCAAAAAAGCAGTTGCAAAAGCCGCTTCCAAAACCGCCATTCCAAAGGTAGAAAAGTCCAAGGTGGAGAAGCCAGCGGTCGCAGCGACTCCAAGCCCAAAACCCGTAGCGAAACCGGAGAGCAAGCCCCAGGCCCAAGCGGCCAAGCCTCAGGCAGCCCCAAAGCCGGCTGAAACCCTGCCCAAGGTTGAGGCAGTGCCGGTACCCGTCAAGCCAGCGCCCACACCAGAACCCTGGCCAGCACACAAACCGGCACCGGCTCACAAGCCTGCTGGAATTCATATTCCTACACCGGAGAAGCCCGCAGCAGACAAGCCCGCGCCATCGTCCACACCTGTGACCGCGCCGGGCGCTCCCCAACCCAGCTCGCAATCCAGCAGCAGTACTCCTGCCGACAAGAGCAGCTTGTTTGGGGAAGACCGCGACAGCTAGAAATATCTGCTGCTCGCTTCCACAAAAAAGCCCGGTACGCCACAAGCGTACCGGGCTTTTTGATGCCTCTCACGTGAGCCTATTGCCGCTCAAAGTGACAGCATGGCCCGCTCAGCTCCGCTGCGCAAACAGCATAGCCAGGCCTCTGAATCTTCCAGCCGGTATTCCGCGACAAACACATCCAGAGCTGGAGAGGCCGCAGTGCGTCCGGATGAAAGCCTCACCATCTCGAGTTGGCGCAGCAGGTATTTTTCCAATGCCAGTTCCGCCCGCAGAACATCCGCTTTGACCGCGTCAACAAGATCTATCGGAAAAATGCCTGAATTCCTGAGGTGTCGCCGTACCTGACGCAAAGGCACCAGTGCCTGTTCGCTTGCGCCATTTGTCTGTTCCGCCGCTGCGGCAAGTTCTTCCCTGGTCAGATGTGCACCGGTGGCCTCGAGCCAGGCGCACCACAAAAGAACAAGCACATTAACCTGCTGTTCATCCTGCAATCGCAGGCACAGGGCCTCGATGTCCGGCTGGGCGTAAAGCTCCAGACAAAAATCCCACAGCCCCGGAAGCGCATCCGCCCGACTCATGGTGATGGGTCAGTCCGCGGTTTTGCGGAAAATAACATCCCAGACTCCGTGTCCCCGCAACTCTCCCCGGGCTTCGAATTTGGTCTTGGGGCGGTAATCGGGGCGATCAGCAAAACAGTATTCGGCGGCGGTATTGTCAAAACCGGGTGCGCCGCACATAACCTCCATCATGTATTCTGCATAGGCTTCCCAGTCGGTGGCCATGTGGCAGATTCCCCCCGGTTTCAGTTTCCGCCGCACAGCGGCAATGAATTCTGGCTGGACGATACGGCGCTTGTGGTGCTTCTTTTTATGCCAGGGGTCGGGGAAAAACAGCTGGAAACGATCGAGACTTTCATCGGCAATACAGTCCGCCAATACGTCCAGTGCATCGGCCATGTAGACGCGCAGATTGCGCAACCCGGCCTGGCCGGCATTGTTGATGAGACGACCAACGCCCGGCGGGTGTACCTCAATACCAATAAAATCCTGTTCGGGTGCCGCGGCGGCCATGGCCACCAGAGAGTCGCCCATGCCGAACCCCACTTCGAGCACCAGAGGTGCCTTGCGGCCAAATACCTGGTCCGCATGCAGCGGGCCATCGAACAGGCTCAGGCCATAGGTGGGCCACCAGTTGTCAAAGGCGGCCTTCTGTCCGTCGGTCATACGGCCGGCGCGAATCACATAGCTGCGGATGGACCTTTTCTTGTATTCAGGCCTCATGGCTGTTTTTGTACTCTGGTTTCATGTGCTGGGGTTTCATGTGCTGGGGTTTCATGAACGGGTTCTGTTAGCGATTGAATGCATAAATAAGCAGGCTGGACCATGCGGCGATAAAGAGTGCACCACCCAGGGGAGTCACCGGACCCAGCCAGCGGGGACCCCCGAGCGCCAGGAGATAGAGGCTGCCACTGAAAAACAACATGCCCAGCGTAAACAGAACGGCGCTGGTGGTGAGTGCACTGCTGCGAGTAGTCTGCTGCATCAGGATGCTCAGGCCAAGCAGCGCCAAGGTATGCACAAAATGATACTGCACGGCGGTTTGCCAGACCGCCAGTGCCTGTTCATCCAGACGCGCCTTGAGCGCGTGGGCGCCGAAGGCGCCCAGAATAACAGCGAGGGCGCCGCTGGCAGCGGTGATGGTCAGGAAAAGCTTCGGTAACAGATTCATGGGTAGGTCAGTGATCGGTGATGAGTAATGGGTAATGGGTGAGCAGGAAAAAGCGGGCGCTCACAAAAAAGCCGCGACAGTGCGCGGCTTTTTATTCTACAGCTTTTAGAGGCTCGTGGATGCCCAGTTAAGCTTCCATCATCACCTTGATCTTTTTCATGGCGTTTTTTTCGAGTTGGCGAATGCGCTCGGCGGAGACGCCGTATTCATCGGCCAATTCGTGCAGAGTCGCCTTTTCCTCGTTCAACCAGCGCTTCTGCAGGATATCGCGGCTGCGATCATCGAGATCGGTCATGGCCAGTTGCAGACCATCGGCACTGTTGGAGCGCCAGTCGGCATCCTCGAGCATACGCGAGGGGTCGTAACGCTGATCTTCGAGGTAATTGGCCGGTGCCTGGTATGCGGTGTCGTCATCGTCATCGGACCCGGCATCAAAGGTGGCATCGAAGGACGACAGGCGGCCCTCCATGTCATGCACATGCTGTACATCGACGTTGAGATCCGCGGCAACGGCCTTGGCCTCTTCATGGGTCAACCAGCCCAGACGCTTTTTCTTGCTGCGCAGATTGAAGAAGAGTTTGCGTTGCGCCTTGGTGGTGGCGATCTTCACGATACGCCAGTTGCGCAGAATGTATTCGTGGATTTCAGCCTTGATCCAGTGCACGGCAAAGGAAATCAGACGCACGCCCTTCTCCGGATTGAAGCGCTTCACCGCTTTCATCAGGCCCACATTGCCTTCCTGAACCAGGTCCGCCTGGGGCAGCCCGTAACCGCCGTAGGATTTGGCAATATGTACCACAAAACGCAGATGCGACAGAACCAGACGACGCGCTGCGTCCAGATCTTCGCGGTAGTAGAGGTCCTCTGCCAGACGTTTTTCATCTTCGGCAGACAGTACCGGGTAACCATTGACGGCCTGCAAATAGGCGTTCAGGTTTTGGCCCGGCGCTATAATTCCAGCAGACTGTAGACTAGTGCCCTTCATTGTTATACCTCCAGTGGATCAGCCTCAAAGTGTAACATTCCACATGACTGTCGCCAATATATGAACAGGGGCCAAAAAGGACACCCGCTTTTGTGCCATCTAAGACCAATGGGGGCGGCACGGGTTCAATTCAAG
>CAZEWY010000162.1:0-8574 GCA_964515945.1 uncultured Cellvibrionaceae bacterium | reverse complement strand
AAATGGAAGTGCCAGAAATTTTTTGCTCACACCCAGCCCGAGCCCCAGCCCGACCAGAATAAGGCTGGAAGCATTGGCTTCGAGGGTTCGTTCAATGTCCCACTCCTTATCCAGCTCGAGCAGCCGCTTCGGGATTTCGCCGGGGTGCGCGCGGTGGTAATCAATCGATTGTTGCGTGGCCTCATCAATCTTGCGATTGGCGCTATCGGGAGAGTGTTTGCTGACACGTTCAGTGGTCTTGGGCAGTTCCATTGGGACCTCTCGGTGGTAATTAAACCTTCTCGCTGATTGCCACCTATACAGGATGGCGGCGTCCATGCCCAACCAAAGCGATTTTTGTACCACTTGAGCGATTTTTGTACCATCTCATCCTCACCCTTCACCGCTTACCGCTCACCGTCCCCCTTCACCTCTTGATAGCGCAAGCGCAGCGCATTACTGATAACGGACACCGAACTCAGACTCATGGCCAGAGCGGCAATCATCGGAGATAGCAAAAGACCGGTCAGCGGGTAGGCGATACCGGCCGCGATGGGAACGCCGATACTATTGTAGAGAAAGGCGAAACCCAGGTTCTGCCGCATATTGCCCACCGTCAGCTCGGACAGGCGCACCGCATGGGCAATGCCGCGCAAGTCGCCTTTTACCAGGGTGATCTGGGCGCTGCTCATGGCCACGTCGGTGCCGGTGCCCATGGCAATACCGACATCGGCCTGGGCCAGTGCCGGGGCATCATTGATGCCGTCGCCGGCCATGGCCACTCGCAGCCCCTGCCCCTGAAGCTCACTGACCAGTGCCAGCTTGGCATCGGGTGTGACTTCGCCACGGACTTCGCTGATACCCAATTCGCGACCGACAGCCTCGGCGGTCAGCCTACCATCGCCAGTGGCCATGATGATTCTTATCCCGGCTTCCCGAATGGTGGCCAGCGCCTCTAGGGTGGAATCCTTGACCGGGTCCGCCACGGCCAGAATGCCGGACAAGCTGCCGTCGACACCCAGGTAAATGACACTGGCGCCCTGCTTCCGCAATTGATCGGCCTGATCAGACAGAGCCTGCCACGCAACGCCCATCTGCTCCATCAGCGCAGTATTGCCCAGCACCAGCTGCCGCCCCTCGAGCCGGCCTGTCACGCCGATGCCGGAGGCGGATTCAAAATCTTCGACTTTATCGAGTGACAAGTCCTTGGCTTGGGCGGCCTCCACTATGGCTTTGGCCAAAGGATGCTCACTACCCTGATCAAGACTGGCCGCCAGTCGCAGTACTTCATCCGCCGCTTGCCCAGCCACCGGAATGGTCTGCTGATAAACCGGACGGCCTTCGGTGAGCGTACCCGTTTTGTCCACGACCAGCGTATCCACTTTGCGCAGGGCTTCTATAGCCGCGGCATCGCGAAACAATATGCCCTCGGTTGCGGCCTTGCCGGTGGCCACCATGATGGACATGGGTGTCGCCAAACCCAGAGCACAGGGGCAGGCGATGATGAGCACGGCAACGGCATTGATCAGTCCGTAGACCCAACTGGGTTGCGGTCCCCAAATTCCCCAAGCAACAAAAGTCACCAGGGCAATGGCCACAACCGTGGATACAAAATAACCGGCGACATGGTCGGCCAAACGCTGCATGGGAGCGCGGGAACGCTGTGCCTGGGCGACCAGGTTGATGATTTGCGATAAGGTCGTCTCCGCGCCGACCCGTTCCGAACGCACCACAAGACTGCCACTAGTATTCATGGTGGCGCCAATCACGGCGTCGCCCGGGCGTTTGCTCACGGGAATGGGTTCACCGGTCAACATGGACTCATCGACAGCACTTGCGCCCTCCTCTACCACACCGTCGACCGGCACCTTTTCACCCGGACGCACGCGCAAGCGGTCACCTTTCTGAATCTCGTCCACGGGAATATCGGCTTCGTTGCCATCAGCATCGATGCGGCGCGCAGTTTTGGGCGCAAGCTGCAACAGGGATTTAATCGCCGTCGATGTTTGCGCGCGCGCCTTCAGCTCGAATAACTGGCCAAGCAAGGTCAGGGAAATAATCACCGCCGCGGCTTCAAAATAAACACTGACCTTGCCGTTCATCTGAAAGGATGCGGGAAAAACTTCCGGCAGGAGCGTCGCTACCAGGCTGTACACATAGGCGGCGGAAGTGCCCAGTCCTATCAGCGTCCACATATTGGGACTTCGGTTTACAATCGACTGAAGACCGCGCACGAAAAACGGCAGGCCGGCCCAAAGCACTACTGGCGTGGCCAGAACCAATTCAATCCAGTTCTGGCTGCTGCCAGGAAGCAGCTCTGACAAGCCCGGCAACGCATGTCCAAACATGGCCAGGACAAAAACCGCCAGAGTTAATGGCAAGCTCCACCAGAAGCGGCGCCTGAAATCCGTTAACTCGGGATTTTCCTCTTCCTCCAGGGAAGGCGCCTCCGGCTCCAGGGCCATGCCGCATTTTGGGCAGCTTCCCGGGCCTTTCTGGCGCACCTCGGGGTGCATGGGGCAAATGTACCAGGCATTTTTATCTTGTGAAGCAGCGGGCTCGTCCGCCTGGTTGAGAAATTTTTCCGGCTCCGCCGAAAAACGCTCGCGGCAACGCCCGCTGCAAAAATAGTAAGTCTCGCCTTTGTAGCTGTACTGATGCGACGAATCCTTGGTCACGGTCATACCGCAGACGGGATCCTTCAACTCGACGGCTTCGGAACCGTGATGATGACTGCAATGATGTTCCCCACTCATGACTGTTCTCCGCTCAGGGCTGTTGTCCGCTCATGGCTGTTGTTCCGCTCACGGCTGCAATGATCGTTAATTGATTCCTGCCCGCCGTCCATTTGCTCAATCAATTGGCAGACGGAATTGCCATTGGGCGTGCTATTGGGCATCTGCTGCCACTGTTCCACGGCACGGGACATCCTCTCGTACAATTCGCTTAACTCGGCGATGCGCCTGCGCGTCTCCTCGAGCCGTTGCACCATCAGGTCCCGCACCCGTGGGCATGGGGACAGGGCATTCTCGGCATCGGCGAAAATAAGTTGTATATCGGGAAGCTGAAGGCCAAGATTTTTGGCCGCCTTGATAAACTGCAAACGGTTGAGGCTTTTCGCGCCGAAGACCTGATAACCATTGATGGGATCCCGATCCGCGTGCAATAACCCAATATCCACATAATGACGCACCGTGTCCTTGGACACTGCCGCTGCCTTGGCTAATTCACTGATTTTCATGGGCACACCTCCAGCTAACCATCAATGGAAGGCATGGTATAACCGTGGGGTTACCCAACAGTCAAGCGGTAGATGACCGGGTTAGAACATTACCCGTAGGTCGTTAGATGCGAGCCCTGCGAAAGTCGTAACCCGACAATCTCAATGTCGGGTCAATAAATTACTTGGAGGAAGAGTTACGGAGTTGTCAGGGCACCTGATCGGGGCCTTCAGGTGCCGAGAAGACGCCTAATGGGAGGTAAAACAGTAATTGACGTCACACATGATGAATATCCACACTGTGACCATCAACATAATGCCGCATAAATTCATCCAGACTTTTGCCGTCCGATTTAATGCCAAGCTGGTGCGCCTGCTCAACCGCCTCTTCCCCCGACAGTCCTTTTTCGGACGCCACGTGCATCACGGTAAAGGCAGTCGATCGCTTGCCGGTGCCGCTGTGTACCAGAATACGCCCCGGCAGGCTCGCGACACATTCGCGAAATTCATCAACCCGCTTGTCGTTCAACGAGTCTTCGGAAATCGGCATATGGATATAAAACATCCCGCACTTGACCGCCACATCATTCTCACGTTGCGGCGTCAATGCCTGCCCCGGCTCATCATCCTCCCGCAGATTTACCACGGCGGAATAGCCAGTCGCTGCAAGCCGCTCAAAGTCATCAATATCCGGATGTGACAGACTCACCGAAAACCGATCATTGACCTCACGCAAAAATTCCATCACAACCTCCAGGGTATTTAACCAAATGGAGATTCCAAGCGATATCCATGCCGCTCAGTTCTTTTTCTTTCGCTTGCCGCTTGAAGCTCCGATCACCTAACCTTCTGCCGCATAGTCACAAACTCTTCCGCCGCCGTGGGATGTATACCGATAGTATTATCAAAATCCTGTTTGGTGGCTCCAGTTTTCAGGGCAATGGCCAGTCCCTGAATAATCTCGCCCGCATCCGGGCCCACCATATGGCAACCGAGCACGCGCTGGGTCGCTTGATCGACCACCAGCTTCATCATGGTGCGCTCGGTGGACTCGCTCAAGGTATTCTTCATATGGCGAAATTCGGTCTGGTAGATATCGACCTTGTGGTAAAGATCCCGCGCCTGCCGCTCCGTCAGACCGACAGTTCCGATACTCGGCTGACAGAAAACGGCGGTGGCGATATTACTGTAATCAAGCTTGAAGGGCTGGTTGTTGAACAGAAAGTTGGCCAAGGCGGTTCCTTCCGCCAGGGCGACCGGTGTCAGCTCCATGCGTCCAACCACGTCGCCAATCGCATAGACCGAGGGTTCAGACGTCTGCATAACATCATTGACGATAATTGCACCGCGTTCATTGCACTGAACCGAAGTATTTTCCAGCCCCAGGCCCTGGGTTAGCGGTTCGCGCCCGATAGCGCTGAGGACCGCGTCATAGGCCTTACTGCTGCCATCCTTGAAATTCACCAGCAGCTTTTCGTCCGCCTGTTTTTCGACGGCTGTTTTTTCAATGGAAAGTATCTCATTGTTCAGATTGAGTTTGATGCCCTTTTGCTGAATTTGCGACTGGGTAAACTCGCGCACGTCTTCATCAAAATTGCGCAGCATTTGCGGACCCCGGTAAACCAGTTCGGTTTCACTGCCGAGGCCGTGAAAAATACCGGCGAATTCCACGGCGATATAACCCGCGCCCTCGACCAGAACCGAACCGGGAAATTTATCCAGATAAAAGGCTTCGTTGGACGTAATGACATGTTCCGCCCCGGGATATTGCGGCCGTCGCGGCCAGCCGCCCGTGGCAACGAGAATATATTTTGCGGTATAGGTTTGATCGCCGACACGGACGCTGTGGGCATCGATAAATGACGCCTTTCCTGAAATAATCTCCACACCGGCGTTGTCGAGCATTCTGTCGTAAACGCCATTAAGGCGCTGAATCTCAGCCGTCTTCCTGTCCCGCAGCGTCGGCCAGTCGAATTGCGCCGGTTCAACCCGCCAACCGTAACCCTTGGCAGCCTCGAAATCCTCACTGAAGTGAGAGCCGTAAACAAACAGCTTCTTGGGAACACAGCCAACATTCACACAGGTGCCACCCAGATATTTATCCTCCGCCACAGCAACCTTGGCCCCCAACTGGGACGCCATACGGCTGGCACGAACACCTCCCGAACCCGCACCAATCACAAACAGGTCATAATCATACTGCGACATAAATTCTCCTAAGGTATTGTGTCGAAATGACTGCTCCGTAAGCGAGTGCTCAGGCGGTTCGGGGAAGCATTTCCAAAAACGCGATAAACACATCCATGTGGCTTCCGCGCGACATCCCTGTCGCGAGGATTTTGGAAATGCTTTCCCGAACCACCTCGGTAGATTTGAATTTTCGTACTTCTTTTAAAAGATGATACTGCACCGTGCTTGGAGGACATGGATTCGGTATTTGCTGCAGTGACTCTCGACAGCAGGGATGCTGCTCGCGAAGCCTACAGGGATGTATTCACGGCGTGTCACAGCAGTAAATACCGAATCCATGTCCCAGCACCCAAAGTCCATTCCTCTATTCTCGAGCTTGAAGCTCACAGCTTGCCGCTCCCACCTTCCCCATACCACTTCAACTTGTTATGCAGCAGCACCACTCCACCAATAATCAACAGCGTCGGCGCATGAATCTCCCGATTCGCCACATAATCCGGTAGCCGCGCCAGATCCGACACATGTACCTGCTGCTCAGGGGTTGTGCCCTTCTCTATCAATGCCGCAGGCGTATCGGCGGCCTTACCGTGGTCGATCAAGCGCTCGCAAATGGTCTTGATATTTGCCAGGCCCATATAAAACACCAGGGTCTGTTCCGCATGCACCAGGTCCGGCCAGTGCAGATCTGTCTCTTCGTCCTTCATATGACCGGTGACGAAGCGCACCGAGTGAGCGTGGTCGCGATGGGTCAGCGGGAAGCCGGCATAGGCGGCACAGCCCGATGCGGAGGTAATACCCGGCACAACCTGAAAGGGAACGCGATTTTCCGCCAGAAGGTCAATTTCCTCGCCGCCACGGCCAAAAATAAAGGGGTCCCCGCCCTTCAGGCGCAACACCCGCTTGCCCTGCTTGGCCAAGTCCACCAGCATCTGGTTAATGTCCGTCTGCTGGACGGCGTGCTGATTGCGGCGCTTGCCCACATAAATACGCTCGGCATCCCGCCGCACCATATCCAGTATCGGCTCCGACACCAGTCGGTCGTAGAGCACGACCTCGGCTTTCTGCATCAACCGCAGTGCCTTGAACGTCAACAAATCCGGATCGCCGGGCCCCGCGCCAACAAGATAGACTTCACCACCCTGAGGCGCGTCCGGCTTCGCCAGTGCCATTTCCATCAAGGCCTCGGCTTCGTCATCGTTACCCGCAAAAACCTTCTCGGCCACGGTGCCGCTCAACATGCGCTCCCAAAACCGGCGCCGCTGCTCACCATCGGGAAACACGGCTTTCACCCGCTTCCGAAACTTGCTCGCCAACCCCGCCAGCCGCCCATAGGCCCCCGGCAGACTCTGCTCCAATTGTGTGCGCACAATGCGCGCCAGCACCGGCGCTTCCCCGCCACTGGTGATACCGATTAGCAGCGGACTGCGGTCCACTATGGCCGGCGTAATCACCGAACACAGGGCGGGGTTATCGACAACATTGACCGGCAGACAACGGGCATGGCAGTCCCCCGCCACCCGCTGGTTAACTGCCGCAATATCCGTCGCGGAAATGACGAATACGCAGGCATCCAGATGCTCGACGGCGTATTCCGCAAGAATAACCTCACCCTGGGACTGCTCCACCAGCTCTTGCAACTCCGGGTTCACAGTCGGAGCCACCACCCGAATAACAGCCCCGGCTTTCACCAACAAACGCGCCTTGCGCGTGGCAATAGCACCACCGCCAACCAGGAGGCAGCGCTTGCCGCGCAGATCAAAAAACAGTGGTAGGTAATCCATAGGAGGTAGGCTCGTAGTCTAAAAGCAGATAAATCGATCTGGTGGAGATGGTGATTATGCCACGCGGGAGTGCTTGAAACCGTGTAGTTAAGGGAAAATACTGTCTTGCGGGGTGCAATGCAAGAGAAGCTGTGAAACCGCTATTGGGCTCGATAAACCTGCACCAGGATGGTTCGGGGTGTGCGATATTGATTCACGGGAGATATAACTTCGGCTGGAAAAGGGAGATGTCACAAAACATTGAAATTAAAAGATTTTTTTGGTTCTTTGGCCAATATCCTGATGGGGATATATCTCCCGATAGGTACAACTCCGGTAGGAGTTTATGCCACTCGTCCTAAGTGTTTGATTTCACTGGTGAAGCGGGTATTATGAATCGCAGTATTCTGGAGATATGTCTATGGGGGATATATCTATGCGTGGATTGAATACGCTGTTATAGCCTGTGAAATTTCGATGTTTTTGGAGCTTTGTAACCACACTGCAACCAGCCAGCATCCAACAACTTGGCTGATGCCGGGGTAAGGTCAAGTTTAATCCAACGTGGTTCCGGTATAGTCTCTGGCAAAGAACGAACACCATTAGTGCAGCCTGGGAAGTTAATCAGCTCTTGGGTAGTGCAGTAAAAACAATAATCGTGGCGCTGTCGGCTTTAATTCCACAGCCTCATATTTGCAATAACAAGTCGCATCAGCACGCGCCTCCGGCGCTGGACAACCTTATGCATCGCTTCGCTCAAAACGCATAAGGTTGCCGCTGTGCTCTGCGTTAGCCCGCCCGGGAGGATATAAATGCGACGACTTCGATACTCCATCAATGTCACATTGGACGGATGCTGCGATCATCTTGCGATTCCCGCAGACGAAGATCTGCATCAACACCACGCAGAGAACCTTGCGCGGGCGGATGCGCTCCTCTTTGGACGGGTGACTTACGAAATGATGGAGGCAGCGTTCCGGCCGCCGACACAGACGGGGGCAAGTTCCGATTCGATGGATCCCTTCGCCCGGACGATCGACGCGGCAAAGAAGTACGTTGTGTCGAGCACCTTGGAGCGAGTCGATTGGAATGCGGAACTCGTGCGCGGGGATCTGGGTAAGGCTGTTCAGCAGCTCAAGCGGGAGTCGGGCAAGGAACTACTCGTGGGAGGCGTGAAGCTCCCCCTGGCGTTGGCAGAGTTGGAATTGATTGATGAGTACGAGTTCGTCGTGCACCCTCGGCTGGCGGGCCATGGGCCAACGTTGTTCGCGGGGTTATCGAAGCACGTGGACCTGAAGCTCGTGAGCCGGCTGGAGCTTGGTTCTGGAGCGATGGTGTTGCGGTATGAGCCGAGAAGATAGCCAGCGGGCTAACAAATAAGGATATGTTGCGCTTGCCGCAACATATCTGATTGTTGAACGAGCC
>CAZEWY010000161.1:0-8634 GCA_964515945.1 uncultured Cellvibrionaceae bacterium | reverse complement strand
TTCAGCCGCCATGGTCAGGCTGTGTGGCCAACCCGGGGATTCAGCCCGTTCGGGTCGCGGTGACTGTAAACGCCCCTGATTTATAGTCTATTTAAACCCCCGGGGCAATAGCTAGCGCCCTGCCGCTGACCAGAAGGCTCCGAACGCCGATGGGCCCTGGAGTGGCCCTTCGAGCAGTGAAAGTGCGCCCCATAGGACACCCGCCAGGGCGACCACCACCATGGTCACGCTCAGGCGACCGTGTTCAAGAAAGCGGGATTCGCCCAATTCCACGGTATCCGATTCGTACGGACCGCCCCGCACCTCTCCCGTTTGCCTCTTCATTTGCCTCAAGCTGGCGCGCTGTATATCAATTGCCGTGGGCGCCTTGGGCCGCTGGGGCTCCGTCTGCGCGACACTGCTGGTGCCCGGGCGAATTTCGCCGGTTTCTTCACTGGTTGGCGTGTGTATCACCCGGAACCTGAGTGTATCGAGGCTGATCTCATCGCCACTTTTCAGCCGGGTCTTGCTGACCCGGCGACCATTGACGAAGGTACCGTTGGCTGAGTCCAGATCAGCAATTTCCAACTGATCGCCAAGAGCGGTCAACTGGGCGTGCCGGCGCGACAGATGCGCCTCCCGCAGGTGAATGTCACAATCATCTGCGCGGCCGATGACCACTCGGCCTTCAATATTGTAACGCTGGCTATTCAGTGACTTGTTCAGGCCCTGCAATGTCCAGCCGAGCGCTGGCTCATCCTCGACGGCAACCGATTCGCACCGATGAGGATCGACCAGATGCAGATCGATGTTGCCCAGGGTAATCCTGTCACCATGATAGAGCCGGGATTCGGCTTCCAGCGGAACATCATTGATCCTTACCTCGGCACCGCCATGCCGCGAGACGCTGACAAGATCACCTTCGACCAATAAATGCGCGTGGATATCTTCAATGGATTCGTCGGTCAGCCGCAGACTGCAAGCTGCCGAGCGGCCGATGGAATAGTGGGATCTTCGCAACCAGAGAATATGTCTTTGCTTGCCATTCAGTCGCAACTGCATCATCGTATTCGGCTCCTGCCGGTCGTGGCATAACACCATTTAGACCGGTCGGCAGGGAAGAGTTCAGGGCTTGACCAGCCGCCAATTCGTGCGACAGCGCATGTTCCGATGGTTCCGGCCGTTGAACCGGTGCTAATAAGGTTCCTATCGGGCTGTCGATTTGCAACAATAGGATCAACCTGTTCGGGCAGATGCCTCTATGTCTTTATTGCACTCTTCACTGCATTCTTCGTTGCACTCTTTGTTGCGTTATTGCGCCGCCACTGACGTAGGCCTGAAACGCACCAATAACGAAGACACCATACTCAGCAACCCGTTTACCGGTTTGTGGCTCGTGGCGGATGGCATGGGGGGACATGCGGCGGGGGAAGTGGCCAGCGCCATAGCGGCCCAAACCATCGACCGCCAAATTGCCCGGGGGGAAACGCTGCAACAGGCGGTACATCAGGCCCACGAAGCCGTGGTCCGTGCGGCCGCGTCGGGAATCGGCGGCCCGGGCATGGGCTCCACGGTGGTGGCGCTGCATTCCCAGGGGGATAGCTACGATATTGCCTGGGTCGGCGACAGCCGCGCCTATCTCTGGCGTCCCGGTGCCGGCAATGATACGGAACTGACCCAACTCACCACCGACCATTCCTATGTGCAGATGCTGTTCGACAAGGGCATTATCAACGCCGAGGAAATGCAAAGGCACCCCGAGAAAAATATTATTACCCAGTGTCTCGGCTCACAGGATGTCAGTCATCTGTCGGTGGATGTCCGACAACTGCAATGGCAAGCGCACGATTGGATCCTGCTTTGCAGCGACGGCTTGAGTGATGCGGTCAGCGACGCACAGATTGCCGATATCCTGCGCCGACAGACAGATTTGCGTGCAGCAACTCGCGCGCTGATTGCCCAGGCGCTCGAACAGGGCGGCAGGGACAATATCAGCGTAACCATCATCGCCTGTCCCAACAGCCTGCAACGCAGACTGCAATCGACCGCCGGCCGTTGTTATCACTGGCGCAGCAAGTTGATCGACTGGTTTCAGGCCCTGCGCCCCGTGAAGATCCCGCGCTGGCGTTGGCCATGGCGGCAGAATCACTGACCAGGATTGAGGTTTCGACAGAGGCTCAGGCTGACTGTTTCAGTTGGTGAATCTTGTCCCGCAGTTGTGCCGCCTTTTCGAACTCCAGGTTTTTGGCCGCATCAAACATTTCCTTCTCGAGCTTGTCCATCAGCGCCCAGACATCCTTGACCTGGCCCGGCATCGCGTAATCGCCCGGCTTCTCCGCCACGGCGCCGCGCTTGCGGTTGGGTTTGGAGCCTGGGATGCGCGCGCCTTCCATGATGTCGCTGATATTCTTGGTAATACCCATGGGCGTAATATTGTGTTCCAGATTGAAGCTGATCTGTTTTTCACGTCGCCGCTCGGTCTCGTCAATGGCCCGTTGCATGGAACCGGTAATCTTGTCGGCGTATAGAATCGCGCGCCCGTTCACATTCCGCGCCGCCCGGCCGATGGTCTGAATCAGGGATCGGTCGGAACGCAGGAAACCTTCCTTGTCCGCATCAAAAATGGCGACCAGGGAAACTTCCGGCATGTCCAGGCCTTCCCGCAACAGGTTGATGCCCACCAGCACATCAAATTCACCCAGGCGCAGATCGCGGATGATTTCCACCCGTTCCACCGTCTCGATATCCGAATGCAGGTAGCGCACGCGCACGCCATGCTCCAGAAGATATTCCGTGAGATCTTCCGCCATGCGTTTGGTCAGCACCGTGATCAGAATCCGTTCATTGGCCGCCGTGCGTTTGTTGATTTCCGACAGGGCATCATCCACCTGAGTGCCGGCCGGTCGCACTTCAATGGCCGGATCCACCAGCCCCGTGGGCCGCACAACCTGCTCCACTACCTGGCCAGCATGTTCCGCTTCGTAAGGGCCTGGCGTCGCCGAAACGAAGATAGACTGGGGAGCGATGCGCTCCCATTCATCGAAGCGCATGGGCCGGTTGTCCAGCGCCGACGGCAAGCGAAAACCATATTCCACCAGGGTTTCCTTGCGTGAACGGTCGCCTTTGTACATGCCGCCGATCTGCGGCACAGTCACGTGGGATTCATCGATAACCAGAAGGGCTTCCGCCGGAAGATAATCGAACAGGGTTGGCGGCGGCAGACCGGGCTCGCGCCCCGACAGATAACGGCTGTAGTTTTCAATACCGTTGCAGTAACCGAGTTCCTGCATCATTTCCAGATCGTATTTCGCCCGCTGTTCCAACCGCTGGGCCTCCACCAGCTTGTCATTGGCGCGAAGATGTTCCAGGCGCTCGGCCAGCTCCACCCTGATTTTTTCGACCGCTTCGAGAATGCGCTCGCGGGGAGTGACATAGTGACTTTTGGGATAGATGCTATAGCGGGGCATTGCGCGCAGGACTTCGCCGGTCAAAGGATCGAACAGTGAGAGTCTTTCAATTTCTTCATCAAAGAGTTCGACACGAACGGCGTTTTCGTCGGAGTCCGCCGGATAAATATCGATAACATCGCCACGCACCCGGTAAGTCGCACGGTGAAAATCGACATCGTTGCGGGTGTACTGCAACTCCGCCAGACGCCGCAACAGGGTGCGCTGGTCGATGACCTCACCGCGCACCAGGTGCAGCATCATCTTGAGGTAGGTTTCAGGATCACCCAGACCGTAAATGGCCGACACTGTGGCCACCACTATGGCGTCCTTGCGCTCCATCAGCGCCTTGGTGGCCGACAGGCGCATCTGCTCGATATGCTCATTGACCGATGCATCTTTCTCGATAAAAGTATCCGAGGAAGGCACATAGGCTTCCGGCTGGTAATAGTCATAGTAGGAGACAAAATATTCAACGGCATTGTCCGGAAAAAATTCCTTGAACTCACCATACAACTGCGCCGCAAGCGTCTTGTTGTGCGCCATGACCAAAGTGGGCCGCTGCACCCGTTCAATGACATTGGCGACGGTAAAGGTTTTGCCCGAACCCGTCACGCCGAGAAGAGTTTGATGGGCCAGGCCCGACTCGATGCCCTCCACCAGACTTTCGATGGCCTGCGGCTGATCGCCGGCGGGCTGGTAACGGTTGTTCATGCGAAACGGCTTCATAGTGACTGACCTGCGGTAATTTCAAAACACTGATGAATTTTCGGATTCTGCGCGAAATCGGGATCCAGGGTCTGCCGGCTGATGTCGCGAACCTGGAATGCCGCCAGGGCATCGGCGTTCAGCTTGAAGCTGCGCAAATTGGTTGAAAAATAGAGCCGCCCGCCCGGCGTCAGCAAGTCAACGCAGCGTCTGATCAAATCCACGTGGTCCCGTTGCACGTCGAGTACGTCCGCCATGCGTTTTGAGTTCGAAAAACTGGGCGGGTCCAGCATGATTATATCGAAACCACGCCGGCAATCACGCAGCCATTGCAGGCAATCGCCCTGAACCAGTTGGTGCCGGCTTTCACTGATGTGGTTGTGGGCGAAATTCCTGCGCGCCCAATCCAGGTAGGTGTGGGACATGTCGACGCTGATGGATTCCTTTGCGCCGCCGAGAGCCGCCTGTACGCTGGCCGTCGCCGTATAGCAAAACAGGTTGAGAAAGCTCTTGCCCTGACTGTGATCCGCAATCAACCGGCGCAGCGGTCGATGGTCGAGAAACAGGCCGGTATCCAGATAGTCCTGCAGGTTGACCAGAAGTTCGCTGCGCCCTTCCCGCACGGAGAAAAAATGTTTTTCATCAGGCTGGCCGAGCTTCTGGTATTGCTGCTTGCCGCGATTGCGCTGTCGGGTTTTGACGAAAATGGCGTCGTCATCGCAGCCGAAAACGGTTTTCGTCGCCAGCAGCAGTTCCTGCCAGCGGCGCTGTGCGGCCTCGGCATCCACGGTTTTGGGCGGGGCGTACTCCTGCAAGTGCAGTTTGTCGCCATAGACATCAATGGCCGCCGAGTATTCCGGCATATCAGCATCGTAGACTCGATAACATTGCACCCCTTCCTTTTGCAGCCACTTGCCCAGACGCTTGCGATTTTTGCGCAGCCGATTGGCCACCATTGTCGCGCCGTCACTCAACGTCAAGCTGTCGGACGCCTTTGAGTCTGTTTCGCCGGGTCTGTCCCGACGAAGCTGGGCCTCGTCCTCACCCAGCAGATCGAACAGGAGCAATTCACTGGCGATGGTGCCATTGAAGAAGCGATATTTGTGGCGCGGTCTCAGCCTCAGTTCCTGACCCAGTTGCGGGTTGCCGGTGAATACACCCAGTTGCCAGCCCGGCAGCTCCGCTTTGGCCACCTCGCCCAGGATTCGGTAGAGGCCCCGCAATGCGGTTTCCTCACCGAGCCGTTCACCGTAGGGCGGATTGCACAGCATCAGCCCGGGCTCCAATGTCTTGTGTGTCGGCTTTTTGAAGTCGGCGACGGCCTTGCGGCTGACATGGATGACATCTTCCATACCCGCCCGTTCAATATTGGCCAGTGCCGCATCCAGTACGCGAGGATTCTCATCGTATCCGCGGATTTCGGGCAGTTCTTTGGACATCCCTGCTGTTTTGCGGGATCGCGCGTCCCGCGTGAGATTCTCCCAGAGTGGAGCCTCGTGCTGGAGCCATCTTTCGAAACCGAAGCGCGACCGGGGGGATTCCGCCCGCAGCAGCCCTGGGGCTATATCCGCCGCCATCCACGCTGCCTCCACCAGAAAGGTGCCGGAACCACACATGGGGTCCAGCAGGCTTCCGCCCCGCGCCGCCGTTTCCGGCCAGCCGGCGCGCAGCAGAATAGCCACGGCCAGGTTTTCCTTCAGGGGCGCGGCGCCCTGCTCGGTGCGGTAACCCCGCCGGTGAAGGCTGGTGCCGGACAGGTCGAGGCCAAGGCGGATACTGCCCTTGCCGAGCCAGGCGTTGATGCGAATGTCGGGGTTAAGCTTATCGATATCGGGGCGGCTGCCGTGGATCCGCCGCAAACGGTCCACGACCGCATCCTTGACCCGCAACGCACCGAACTGGGAATTGCTGATGACATCTTTGGTACCGGTAAAATCCACCACAAAACTGCCGCCCGGCGCCAGGTGTTCTTCCCAGGGCACATCACCGGCCACCTCATAGAGCCGGTCCCCGCTGTCGATGTCCCACTTGCCCAGCGGGAGCAATACCCGGTTGGCCAGTCGCGACCAAAGGCAGGCCCTGTAGGCTTCCGCCAGACCGCCACTGAAATAGACGCCCGCCGCTGTCAGGCGCAGGTCCTTCCCGCCCAGGCTCTGCAGTTCGTCACTCAGCAATGCTTCCAGGCCCTTGGGGCAACTGGCAAAAAATGTCGTGGATATATCCATAGGCTTATCGGGTCTGTTGTCGCAATAAATTTTATGCGAACCGGCGATATAAAGGGTGGCCTCTAGAATGAAAGATTCGTTCCCAGAATGCCGGTAATTTGTTTAACTGGATCGGCTCCTCGAGGCTTACCGAGGGAACACTGTCGGGCAATAGTTGCCAAAGTTCCATTGAACCACTGCCACACAACAACCACAGGTGCGAACCAGTGACCGGTCCATGCAAGTTGAACCGAATCATTCAGGCGTTGCGCTCGAGCACCGCCTTCACTTCGTCTCAAAGCCCGTTAATAAGGGCGTCTGGCCCTGTTAACGACATCACAACCCGAGTCAAAAGAGGTGCCCCATCTATGAAAAGCCAAAAACGCAGCCATTCCGAACGCGCTTTTTCTCGCGGCTATGAAGCCGGTGTAACAGGGAGATCGCGCAGCCTGTGCCCCCATGACACAGGCGAAGCCCGAATTACGTGGCTCAGCGGATGGCGGGAAGGCCGAGAAGACCATTGGAGCGGTTTTACGGGCAGTGCGCCTGCCCAAAAACTCAGCAATATGTAACAACAAGAAACTCATCCCAAACGGACTGCCACGGCAGTCCTCTTCATCTGCTCCGGCAGATATCACACCCGCTATTCGCGGGCCGTCACGGCGAAGTCAGGGACGACTCGCCAGACGTTTTGTTTTTAAGCTGCAAGCTGCAAGCTGCAAGCTGCAAGCTAGACAGTCTGGATCCCTTCCGCGTTTCTGTCCATTTACGGATGAAAAAATCATAGCGAACCCCCCGCAGTGAGTCTGTCCTCAGGAGAGGTCTTTCGAAACCGTCGCGGCAGGACGCCGCGCAGGAGCTACAGGGATGTATTCATGCGTTTTCGAAAGACCTCTCCTGAGGATAGACGGATCGCCATGTACAATCCATTAATGATGCCGGCGGCTTTCGCGCGAGTCGACTCTGACTCCACCCGGTACCCGTATGGCCGAGATGCAGGCGCTGACAGACTCCTCGATCAGGCGCGGGCCTTGATAGATGAAACCGCTGTATATCTGTACCAGACTGGCACCCGCACGCAGTTTTTCGGCGGCATCCGCGCCCGACACCACTCCCCCCACACCGATAATGGGCAATCGTCCCTGGAGGTGGCCGGCGAGAACGCGAATAACTTCGGTGGATTTTTCCCGAACGGGGGCGCCGCTCAAACCACCGATTTCGTTGGCCAGGGGTGAGTCCTCCACACCGTCCCGGGACAAGGTGGTGTTGGTGGCTATGACGGCATCGATGTTATTTGCCATTAGTGTGTCGGCAACACCCCGGATCTCATCCTCGGTCATATCCGGGGCAATTTTCACGGCTATGGGTACGTAGCGGTTGTACTGCTCCGTCAACTGCATCTGCTGGGACTTGATGCCCTGCAACAGATGCTGGAGATTCTCGCCAAACTGCAAGTCCCGTAGACCCGGGGTATTGGGCGAGCTGATGTTGACGGTGACGTAATCCGCATAGGCATAGACCGCCCGCAGACAGGCGCAGTAGTCGTCCAGTGCCTGAGCCTCGGGCGTCGCCTTGTTTTTGCCGATGTTGATGCCCAGGATGCCCTTGTAGCGGCGCTGTTTGACCTGATTGATCAGATGCGCAACGCCTTGATTGTTAAAACCCATGCGGTTGATGATGCCCTGCTGATCCACCAGGCGGAACAGTCGCGGCTTGGGATTGCCCGGTTGGGCGAGCGGCGTAACGGTGCCAATTTCGACAAAACCGAAACCTAGTTGGCCGAGGGCATTGATATAATCGCCATTCTTGTCCAGACCCGCTGCCAAACCGATCGGGTTGGGGAAGCGTATGCCCATGACCTCTACCGGACAAGCCGGCACAGAGGGTGTGAAGAATCGCAATAGCCCGAGGCGTTCAGCCACGGCCAGGAATTTGAGGCTGACCTCATGACTGACTTCCGGTTTCAGGGCAAACAGACATCGACGTGCAAAAGCATACATAAGCGGGTCGCTAAACAATGACGTGAAGAGGGAAAGGCGGCGCTGAATGTCGGACAGTGTCACAACAGCAGACACTAACGAGTGTGTAGAAAAGACGCCGGCAATTAAAGGGCGCGATCATAATCGATTTTGCGCGACGCGTCGATTCGGCATTCAGGCGGGTGCAATCCATGCCCCTGAGCGGGAGGCTATTTAACTCAAGTTTCGGAGTTCAATAACTCCATACTTAACGCTTGGCACAAAGTGAGGTTCGATTTGGGGTAGGGCTTTCTGGAATCCTCACGAGCGGGACCTCGT
>CAZEWY010000160.1:0-8671 GCA_964515945.1 uncultured Cellvibrionaceae bacterium | reverse complement strand
AGTCCCTGCGGCCTCTGGCTTACAGGAATTTTTGCTGGCAAGGCGCGCGATTGAGTCGGGCTGGTTGCCCGTCGAATGAGCGCAACGCTGCCAGCGGCTTTCCTGCAAAAGAAAGCCTGTAAGCCCCGAAGGGCGCTGCCTGGCGCGGGCACTCTCGGCGTTGGCAATCTTACTAAGGGCTACGGCCATGAGCTGCGATTGCCGCCTTGAGATTGCCTCGCGCCAGATTGCGCAGAGACCACAGGGACTTGATCAGAGGTTCCCTAGCGCGACTCCTCGCGGATCCATTCAGAAACTGTCCTGTCCTGCAGGCATTTTTCGAAGGCGTCTTCAATGCCGGTGATAACCTTGGTCACGGCCTCGTGGGTTTCCGAGGCCAGTGGCATGGCGCCCTCCGGTGAGCGCACCACATCCAGAACCTGTTTGAGGGTAATCCTGTCCAGGGAACGTGCGGGAATAAGTTGTTCGTTGTCCGCACCAGCCGTCGCCATCAGATTGTGCCTGACCAACTTGTTAATGATCCTTTGCAAGGTTTCGGCATCAATGGCCATCTCGGTCTCCATGTCCGCCACATTGGTCCCGCCACCATCCCGGTCAAATCTTTTCGACACGCAGTAAGCAATCGCGAGCCCGGTGTACTCATCGAGGGTGGCGCTGGCGGTGGCCAGACGCAGTCGGGAAATCTGCTGCGCATGTTGGGAGTAATAGGAGACTGAAGCGCCGATCAGCAAAATAAGCCATGCCAAATACAGCCATATAAGCACCATAATGCCGACGGCAAAGCCGGAGTAGATGGCATCGTAATTTGTGGAACCCGCGGCAAAAATGGTAAAGGCGAAACCGGCGCTCTGCCAGATAAGGCCAGCGACAGCCCCACCGGCGAAAGCGTGCCGGACCCTCACTTTGGTGTTGGGAATAAAAGCATACAGAAAAGTAAACAGGCCGATGATCATCACATAGGGCAGCAGGCGGCCACCCAAGGCAAACAACCATCCGAGCGGTTCCACAGCGATAAGTTGTTTGACAGGATCCGAATTGACCAGGGCCGCTGTGGCACCCAGGGCTGCAAACACCAGCACCGGTCCGATGACAATCACACTCAAATAATTGCTGAAACGCTGTGCGAGAGACCGGCTCTGGCCAATCCGCCATATTTCGTTGAAGGAATGCTCGATTTTTTGCACCAGTGAAATCACGGTGTAGATCAACATCGCAAGGCCGACCGACCCGAGGACACCAACTTCGATGTTGTCCACAAAGTTCAGAATATTTTCCACGGCGATATGTCCCTTTTCGGGACCCAGGGGTGCCACCAGAAATTGTTCAAGAGCGGGTTGTAGCTGATTGTGCACGCCAAAGCCTTTGAGCACGGAAAAGCTCAACGCCAGAAAGGGTACTATGGACAGCAAAGTGGTATAGACCAGACTCATCGCGTGCAGGTTGATCTGGCCATCCAGAATATCCCGGATAACGGCGAACAGCACTCGTCCCCCATGCCACAGTTTTTTAAGAATGGGAGAGGACTCGTCCAGTTCGGCCTGCCACAGCCAGAAATCCAGCGATTCCATCCAGTTACTTCCTTTCGTCATAACTTACCCTTTTTCATGTGGCATATTCGACTCGACATGGCGGAACGACAAACGTTCAGCATTATGATAAACCATTGCCGTTCCCGAACGCACACCCGGTGACATGAGTCATGTCCTGCCTTGGCGCGACGCTGGCGTTAAGTTTCCGTAGTGCTATAATCCCTCGCCCAACCAGGCTGCACGGGTTGAATGCGTCACTTGGCGCACTCCACATTCCATAACGCACTGCAACGCAGGAGGCGAAGCCAATGCATCAGGAATCTCACAGCATACCCGGGTCGACGGAAGCCGCAGCGCGGACTTCCGAAATCAGGTATCGACAACTGTTCGAATCCGCGAAAGACGGCTTTCTCATTATCGACGCGAACACCAGCCAGATCTGCGATGTCAATCCGTTCCTTGTAGAATTACTGGGATATTCCCGCTCCGACCTTGTTGGCAGAAAACTCAGCGAAATTAATTTTTTTGATGACCCCGGTGCCAGCCATGAAATTCTGCAGGAGTTGCACGAGAAACATTATCTCCGCCACGAGCAGCTGCCACTCAGAGCCAGAAACGGGCGACGAGTGGATGTGGAACTCATCAGCAATCTCTATCACGACGGTACGCAAAGCGTTATCCAGTGCGACATCCGTGACATCAGTGACCGAAAGCGCGCGGATGACCTTTTACTAGGCCAGAACCGCGTTCTCGAAATGCTGGCGACCGGCGCGGAGCTCGACGATATACTGGAAGCCTTGATCCGTGTCATTGAGGAGCAATCCGAAGGAATTTTCGGTTCCATTCTGATCACCCGGCAAGGCAGCCACCACTTTTATACAGGGGTCGCTCCCAGCCTGCCGCCCGCCTATCTCGATGCACTGAAGGAAGCACCCATCACACCGCCTTACCTGGGCCCCTGCAGCATGACAGCCCATCGCGGGGAAACCGCCATATCCAACAGAATCGGAACCGACCCGCGCTGGTCGAGCGAGTGGCGCGAACTGATTCTCGGCTTTGGCCTCAACAGCTGCTACTCATCCCCGATTTTTGCATCCGACGGCAGGATACTCGGCTCCTTCGGCATTTATCAGCACGCGACCAATTACACCCAATCACCCTGCCCGCGCCTGCTTGAAACTGCCACCCACCTGGCGGGTATCGCCATTGAACGAAAACAGGTGGAAACGGCCCTGCATGAATCAGATCGCCGCAAGGATGCTTTCCTGGCAACTTTGTCACATGAACTTCGCAACCCCCTCGCGTCAATCCGCAACGCCGTGCAGTTGTTGCAGCACTCCATACCCGATGACCATCCCGCCGCGCGACCGACAGCCGTGCTGGACCGACAGGTCACGCAGATGGTGCGACTGGTGGACGACCTGCTGGAAATCAGTCGAATCAATCGCGCCAAGGTAAAGCTCAACCTCGAGCGTGTTGAGCTATCGGCAATCATTCAACAAGCGGTGGACGCCACCAGCACACTGGTGCAATGCATGCACCACAAGCTGCAAGTTGTGCTCCCCCCGGAACCGGTTTACCTGCGCGCAGATCCCTGCCGTCTCTCTCAGGTGCTGGCCAATCTGCTCGACAATGCCTGTAAATATACCGGCGACGGCGGTCACATTTTCCTGTCGGCGGAATCCTGCGCGGACGAGGTGATTATTCGCGTGCGGGATACAGGTGTGGGAATCGACAAGGATCAGTTCCAGTTTATTTTCGAAATGTTCACTCAAATTGATGCCTCGCTGGCACGCGCGCAAAGCGGGTTGGGAATCGGTCTGACTCTGGTAAAAAGCCTGGTGCAGTTACATGGAGGCACGGTGGAAGTACAGAGTGCCGGCCGCAACCAGGGTACCGAATTCACGGTTCGCCTGTCATTGACGGTCGATGCGGAATCCACTTTGGCGAAGCCGAGCAGTGCTGTGGCCACCGAGGCGCATCGGATTCTGATTGTCGATGATGATCCCGACGCAGCGGACACTCTGTCAATGCTGCTGGAGTTGAGCGGTCACCAGACGCGAACCCTCAACGAAAGTACCGAGGCCGTGGCGACAGCGGAATCCTTTGCACCGGACCTGGTCCTGCTAGACATCGGCATGCCGAAAATGGATGGCTATAGCGTCGCCCGCAGTATTCGCCAGCAACCTTGGGGCAATAAGCCCGTGTTGGTGGCCCTGACCGGTTGGGGACAGGAGGAGGATCGTCGAAAATCGAGAGAAGCGGGTTTTGACGGCCATCTTGTCAAGCCCGCCGATTATGTCACTCTTTCCCATTTAATCGCCGACCTGGACAGACAACATCACGGCAGCTCCTTGAACTGACCCGGTTTGTCGCTGGCAGTCTGCATCCGGAAGCCGGAAAATGCCTGCGCGATGTTCATGCGCAACACGGCATCATCCCAGGGTTTGGTCAGGAATTTGTAAATGGCACCCTGGTTGATTGCCTCGGTCACGGATTTGAGATCCGTATAGCCGGACAAAATAATGCGGATAGTATCCGGATAAAGCTCCTTGACCTGACTGAAGAACTCGGTCCCGGTCATGGAGGGCATGCGCTGGTCCGAGAGAATCACCTGGACCTCGTGGAGCGCCAGTAATCCGAAGGCTTCCTGCGCACTGGTTGCCTGTAGAATCTGATAGCCCTCTCGACGCAAAACGCGCCTCAAGGCGCGCAATATATTTTCATCGTCATCCACCAGCAGCAGTGTCCGCCGGGAAGTGTCATGATTGGGGCTGATCAGAGCCTCGGTACGACGCTGCCGGAGAAACCCGGCAAGCTCGTCAGCGGGCATGGGTTTGGCGAACATGTAACCCTGGAATTCATCGCAGTGACTTCGCGTCAGAAAGGCGCGTTGGGGCTCCGTCTCTATGCCCTCCACAGTCACTTTGAGTTTCAGGTGGTGCGCCATGGAGATGATGCCGAGAGTGATGGCGGCATCGCGCGGATCACTGACAATATCGGTAACGAAGGATCTGTCGATCTTGATTTTGTTGATAGGCAGCAGCTTCAAATAATTGAGACTGGAAAATCCTGTACCGAAATCGTCGATGGCCAGCCTGACACCCAGCTGCTTCAACTGCTGAAGTGTATCGATTGCGCGCGCAGGGTCATTCAGCAGAACCGTTTCCGTCAGTTCCAGCTCCAACAGCTCTGCCGGGTGCTCGGTCAAGCGCAGTATGTTCTTGATGCTGTCGACGAAATTGGCGCGCTGAAAATGCACCGGCGATATGTTCACCGCAACCACGTGGTCGCTGAGCCCTTGCATACACAAGGCTCTGTTGTCCCGGCAGGCGGTCTCCAGCACCCATTCACTGAGCGGCACTATCTGGCCCGTGTCTTCCGCCACGGGAATGAATCGGTCCGGGGAAATATAACCCAGCTCGGAATCCTGCCATCGACAAAGCGCCTCGAATCCGAGAACGCGATTGGTGCGCGCATCGATCTGCGGTTGATAGTGCAATTCGAGATTGTGCTGTTCTATGGCCTTTTGCAGAGGGCTGCGCAAGGTCACGCGCTCGCTCGTCTCTTGATCGAGCCTTTTGTTATACCACTGGTAGTTATTCAAGCCCTGCTTTTTGGCTTCGTTCATGGCTGTTCGCGCCTGCAGAATTATTTCTTCCGCATTATTGGCATCGCCCTGACTGATGGTGATACCAATACTGGCGGTGAGGCGCAGATCCTGATCGGCAATGAGATGAGGTTTGGCGATGGAATCCATAGCGCGCTCCACCACGGGTACCACATCTTCCTCCTGCAGCAGATCCGGCAACAGCATGACGAATTCATCATCGTCCAGTCGCGCAATGCTGCCGCCGGCGCGCATCTGCTGCTCAAGGCGCCGCGCCGTTGCGATCAATATTTGATCACCGACCTGCCTCCCCTTGAATTCAACCAGTGGCTTGAACTCATCGAGATCGACAAATATAACGGCCAGGTACCGTCCGTGTAGCCGCGAAATTCTGCACGCCTGCCGGATACGATCTTCCAGAAGCGGTCGCGTCAGCAGGCCAGTCAGCTCGTCGTGGCCGGTTTGAAAACTGCTTTCGCTGTGAAGGTAGTCGCGACGACTGCTCAAATCCGGCGATAAACGGAGCATTGCGGAGCCACGAACTGCTGCCATCAGCAGCATTGCCAGGGCGACGATCACAAGCAGGATGAAGGTCTGATTCAGGGGAGGCTCGAAAATCGAGAACAGGAACGGCGCGATCCCACCAGCGTTAAGACCGCTGCCAAAACCATAGCCGGCGAGAAAGACCAGCGCCAGACCGTTACCCAAAAGGCACAGACGCCAATTGCGCAACCGCGCCAGAACGGCACCACCCGCCATTATCGCCGCCAGTGATACTTCCACCGGCAACAGGGTCGGATCCGGCGTAGCCATATTCACATGTATCAGTCTATCCGCCAGTCCGATGACACCCAGTGCCATAAGACTGAGTGCCAGACTGTACAGAATCAGGTATTGCATTTGATATCGGTTATTCATTTTTATTGCACTGACGAAAGCCGACCGGCGTCTCCGACGGGTATCACATTATCAGGATTCATGATCATCCACGGGGCTGTCATACAGGAGCACAGAGCCATCGCCATCGCGGTCCACCTGCGTAATGCCCGGATATTCCGCCTCCAGGCGTCGCAACTCCTCGTTCTGCCGCCTCAGGGTATCCTGCTGGGCGCGCAGTTGGTCGAGCAGCTCCTGGTTTTCCCTGCTTAAACGATGGGATTCCACGGCTGTTCGCACCGAGGCTTCGAGCTCGTGGTCATCCCAGGGCTTGGTCAGGAAGCGCTGAATACCGACGCGGTTGATGGCTTTCATCATGGAATCACGGTCGCCGTGGGCACTGAGAATCATGCGTATGGCGCCCGGCTGGCGCTGTTTTGCGAATTGCAGGTAAGTAATCCCATCCAGTCCCGGCATTTTGTAGTCGCAGATGATTACCGCGTATTCATGCTCTACCAGGGCGTCCAGAGCCTGCTGGGCATCCGTGAAGGTATGTATTTCCCACTCGTCACCGTGTAGCAATCGACGCAATGCATTCAGAATATTGGGCTCATCATCCAATAACTGGATCTTTGTCATATAGCCTGCTCCTGTGGGGCAGTATCGAGATTCACGTAGACAACAAGTGGTCTGACTCAGTCTGCCAATCCGGCCGCTTCCCGATTGACCGGCAGCCAGACCCGAAAACGGGCGCCGACTCCCGGTGTGCTGGTCACTTCAATGCGGCCGCCGTGCTTGTTGACTATATTATAGGATAGCGATAATCCCAGGCCCGTTCCTTTTCCGATGGGTTTGGTGGTAAAAAAAGGCTCATAGAGTCGGTTGAGCAAATGCGGCTCTATGCCCTTGCCGGTATCCTCAACCTCCAGCCATACCCATTCATCAGCCTGTCCGGTGCGCAAGGTGATTATGCCAGACTGCTCAATTGCCTGGCCGGCATTGAGCAGCAGGTTCATGATGACCTGATTGATTTGCGATGGCAAACATTCGATGTGCGGCAGCTCGGCGTAATCCTTGCGGATTTCGACCTTGTACTTCAACTCGCTGTTTATCAGGTTAAGTGTGCTGTCCAGGCATCCGTGCAGGTCGGCAAAATGAAATTCCTCCTCTTCGATATAGGAGAAATCCTTCAGGGCCTTGATAATCTGCTTGACCCGCTGGAGGCCCTCCTCGGATTCGCCAAGCAGATCCTCAATATCGCAGCGTATATGATCGTATTCGATTTTCTGTTTGTACTGACGCAGGTCGTCAAGATTTTCCGCGGTATCGACTGAATCCAGCACCAACAGCATGTCGCGGACATAATCCGCGAGGGTTTTCAGGTTCGATGACACATAGCCGATGGGATTATTGATTTCGTGGGCCACCCCAGCCGCCAGTTGCCCTATGGCCGCCAGTTTTTCCGACTGCAGTAGCTGACGGTTCGCCTGCTCCAGTTGCTCGGCGAGATCGCCCTGTCGGGCAAGTGGCGCGGAATCGCTGAAGACCAGGCCGATATAGTCCGAATCCTGCGGGCCCTGTTGGCCCTGTTGGCCCTGCTGGCACCGGAACGAAAAACATGAGCGGCTGTCCAGGCTTACCACTTGGTCCGACCCTGGCAGACGGACAGACAACACCGGATAATCCACTTGAGAGTCTGCGTCCCGCTCGTTCAGCACATGATCAACGAATGCCCGCAGCTCCCGAAGCTCCACTTCCGGGAAAACATCAACAAAGGGCTTTCCTTCCGCGGAGGCGGAGATCATCTGGCAGGAATTCAGGTATTGGTTCCAATAGCGGATGGTCAGATCCCGGGCAAGAACAATCACGCCAATATTCATGTGGTCTATCATCACTTTAGCTACACTATCCAGTGTGGTTCTCTGAACTGTTATTTAGCTGGTGGTTTGTTAGTGTTGTTTAGTCAAACTGTCGTTGCGATTTACCCGCTATAGGCTTCCCCTAAACTGTAGGATAGACCATGACCGCCGAGGCGCCGGAAAACTCTTCCATTTATTACACATTTTCGTTTGAGGACGGTCATGAGTGGCATCACGAGGTAGACCTGCTGGCCACGGATGCAGCTATCAATACCGTAAGAGCCGAGGAAGCGCCCGAATGGGTACGGCTTGGCTTTCACCAGTGCGGTCACTGCCCCCTCAGCCCGGATGAATCACCAAACTGCCCCTACGCCATGGCGCTGGCTCGCCCGGTGGAAGAGCTATCCCATCGCGCATCCCACGAGTCGGTGGCGGTGGCAGTGAGCTGGAGGGGCCGGGAGGTACGTCAAACCACAACACTGCAGCGGGCGGCGGGCTCACTGCTCGGCGCACTCGGCGCCGTCTCCGGTTGCCCCTATACACGCAAGCTCAAGGCCATGGCATGGTTCCATCAGCCATTCAGCCTGCCCGACGAGAGCCTCTACCGCGTCCTCGGGACCTATCTACTGGGTCAGCACCTGAGACAGAAGCGGGGACTTGAGGCGGACTGGGACCTGAAGGACCTGCGCACGACTTACAAGGATCTGCGCCAGGTCAATAAAGGTATGAGCGCGCGCCTGACCGGTGCCGCGGAACAGGATTCCAGTCTGAATGGGCTGGTTCTCCTGGATTTGCTG
>CAZEWY010000159.1:0-8704 GCA_964515945.1 uncultured Cellvibrionaceae bacterium | reverse complement strand
CGCTCTGTCGAGGTCGATGAGGACACGGAAAAAGAGGCGGATGAAGCACCCATTGTACGATTCATTAATAAGGTCTTGTTGGACGCCATCCGCACCGGCGCTTCGGACGTTCATTTCGAGCCTTACGAAAAAAGCTACCGTGTTCGCTTCAGAACCGATGGCGTTTTACATGAGGTGGCCAAACCTCCGGTGAATCTGGCGATTCGCATAGCGGCGCGGCTGAAGGTGATGTCCCAGATGGATATTTCCGAGCGCCGTGTGCCACAGGACGGTCGCATCAAAATGAAGATATCCAAAACGCGAGCGATTGACTTCCGCGTGAACACCTTGCCAACTCTCTTCGGCGAGAAAATCGTGCTGCGAGTATTAGATTCCGCCGCCGCCAAAATGGGCATTGATGCGCTGGGTTATGAGGACCACCAGAAGAAAATGTATCTGGACGCCCTCAATCAGCCGCAGGGCATGATTCTGGTCACGGGTCCCACCGGCTCGGGTAAAACCGTGTCCCTCTATACCGGATTGAATATCCTTAATACCAAAGAACGCAATATTTCCACAGCGGAAGATCCGGTCGAAATCAATCTGGAGGGCATCAATCAGGTTCACGTGAAGAATAAGGTGGGGCTGACGTTTGCCGAAGCGTTGCGTTCATTTCTGCGTCAGGACCCCGATATCGTGATGGTCGGGGAGATCCGCGACCTGGAAACAGCGGAAATAGCCATCAAGGCAGCGCAAACAGGCCACTTGGTACTATCCACGCTGCACACCAATAGTGCGGCCGAAACCCTGACACGCCTGATGAATATGGGAGTGCCCACCTTCAACGTCGCCACCACTGTCAGCCTGATTATTGCACAGCGGCTGGCACGGAGGTTGTGCAGCAACTGTAAAAAGCCGGCAGATGACATTCCAGACGACATACTCAAGGAGGAGGGGTTTGACGATATAGACATGCCCACCGAGGAGAGAACACTTTTTCAACCGGTTGGTTGCGATATGTGCACGAACGGCTATAAAGGTCGAGTGGGTATCTATGAAGTGGTCCGCATTACTCCAGAAATATCTCGAATTATATTGGAGGGCGGCAATAGTCTTCAAATTGCCGAAGCGGCAGCCCGAGCCGGGTTCAACAATCTACGCAAATCCGCTCTACGCAAAGTTTCCATGGGTGTAACCAGCCTCGAGGAAGCCAACAGAGTAACCAAGGATTAATTCAATGGCAGAAAGTACCGTGTCACAAACATATGTCTACAAGGGTGTGGACAAAAAAGGTAAAAAAATCCAGGGAGAGGTGACCAGCACCAGTGCCGCATTAGTAAAGGCGCAGCTTATTCGCCAGGGCATCCGCGCAAATAACGTGCGCAAAAAGCCCAAGCCTCTTTTCAGTGCCGGCGGGAAAAAAATTACTCCGATGGACATAGCCGTTTTAACCCGGCAGATGGCCACCATGATGAAGGCTGGCGTCCCATTGGTTCAGAGCTTTGAAATTGTGGCGGACGGCCTCGAAAACAAATCTTTGCAGACTTTACTGCTCGAAATACGTGATCATGTGGCGTCAGGTGGTAGTTTTGCGAGTTCCTTGCGAAAACATCCCAAATATTTTGACGAGCTATTTTGTAATCTTGTGGAATCCGGCGAACAATCAGGTGCCTTGGAAACTATGCTGGACCGCATCGCCATTTATAAGGAAAAAACGGAGCAGTTGAAAGCCAAAATTAAAAAAGCCATGACCTACCCGATTGCCGTAGTCGTTGTAGCCATTATAGTAACAGGCATATTGCTGGTAAAAGTCGTGCCCCAGTTTGCCGCCACTTTTTCTGGATTTGGCGCCGAACTGCCAGCCTTCACACAGGTCGTGATGCATATGTCGGATTGGGCACAAGCATATTGGCTCCACACAGTTGTGGCCTTGGTAGGGAGCGTATTCATTTTTAAGCAAGCCAAGCAAAAGAGCAAAGCCTTTGCCGATATGCTAGACAAATTGGTTCTGAAAATACCAGTGGTTGGGGATATCGTCTATCAATCTATTATCGCCCGATTTGCCCGCACGCTATCCACCACATTCTCGGCGGGGGTACCCTTGATTGATGCATTGGATTCCGTGGCTGGAGCAACCGGCAATGCCGTTTTTGAAAAGGCAACTCATACATTGAAAAATGACGTGGCCACTGGCACCCAGCTTAATATGGCGATTCGAGCGACTGGATTATTCCCCTCCATGCTTATTCAGATGGCAAGCATTGGAGAAGAATCAGGCGCCCTGGACACCATGCTGGACAAAGTCGCTAACTATTTTGAAGAAGCCGTAGATAATCTGGTAGACAACTTAACTGCGCTCTTAGAGCCAATGATTATGGCCGTTCTGGGAGTATTGGTCGGCGGTTTGATGATTGCCATGTATCTGCCTATCTTCAAGATGGGCGACGTAGTGGGCGGATGATCATGGCCCAGCTATTTTCACTCTACCCTTTCATGCTCATCATCGCCATGGTGGTAGGCTTGGTAGTCGGCAGCTTCCTTAACGTTGTCATCTTCCGTCTACCGGAAATAATGAAGCGTAGTTGGCGAATCGATTGCGAAGATTTCCTTGCGGAATCATCGGCCCGGTCCAGCGGCTCCACAATTTCCCAAACCGACACTCATACCAACATCGCACCTTTTAATCTGGCTTTCCCTGGCTCCCATTGCCCCAAATGCAAAGCCGACATCAAACCGTGGGAAAATATTCCAGTTCTGAGCTACCTGTTTTTAAAAGGCGCTTGCAACAATTGCCACGAAAGAATATCTCCGCGCTACCCGATAATCGAACTTGTCACCGGCTTGCTGACCGCGTTGGTTGCTTATCTCTTTGGAGCCACCGGGGCAGCGCTGCTGGGTATGATTCTGACCTGGGCCTTGATTGCGCTCACCATGATCGATGTGGATCACCAATTATTGCCCGACTCCATTACCCTGCCGCTCCTGTGGCTGGGATTGTTGGCGAATACCTTTGGCGTCTACACGGATCTGGAATCGGCCGTCTTTGGGGCTGTGGCGGGTTATCTGAGTCTCTGGTCGGTCTATTGGGTATTTAAGTTGGTGACCGGCAAGGAAGGCATGGGTTACGGTGATTTCAAGCTTTTGGCGGCTCTGGGAGCCTGGATGGGCTGGCAGGCGCTGCCCCTGATCATCATTCTATCGTCGTTTGTCGGTGCGGCCATCGGCATTGTCGGCATTTTGATCGCAGGTAGAGACAAGAATATCCCCATTCCCTTTGGCCCTTATCTGGCAATAGCCGGCTGGATTGCCTTCCTCTGGGGCGACCGGATTACAGGTCTTTACCTGAAAATTGCGGGGATTGCACTCTGAGGACGGCCCGGCCATGTTCAAGGTAGGCGTGACTGGCGGTATAGGCTCCGGCAAGACGACAGTGACGGACATCTTCCGTAATTTGGGAGTTGAAGTGGTGGATGCCGATCTGGTTGCCCGGGAGGTGGTTGAACCCGGATCGCCCGCACTGGCCAAAATTGCCGGTCATTTCGGCGCTGAGATCCTGAAGCCCGACGGTTCACTCGATCGGGCACGGTTGCGCAATCAGGTTTTCAGCAACCCGCAGGATAAGCTCTGGCTGGAGAAACTGCTCCACCCGCGGATTCTGAAACTTTGCCGTGAGCGGCTCGAAAGGGCTTATAGCCCCTATGCCATATTGTCGTCACCTTTGCTGATCGAGAGTGGTGAACATCAACTGGTAGACCGGGTACTGGTGGTAGATCTGCCGGTTGATCTGCAAATCAGCCGGACGATCTGCCGTGACAGAGTGGCGGATACACAGGTGCAGCAGATCATCGACAGCCAGCTAGGGCGAGCCGAGAGGCTAAGCCATGCTGACGACATACTGGACAATAGTCAGGATGAGCTTCAACTCCGGCGTACCGCGGAAAAACTGCATCTTTTCTACTTGCGGCAAGCCGGCGCATAGCAGCAACGATTAATCAGCCGTAGTCTCCATTTTCACAAAATTTCTGTTCGAATATTATGACTGTTAAAACACTATCTCTGCCCTGCCCCACTTGCAAGACACAGGTCCTTATGACCGATGCTTTCCCCGACCGCCCTTTTTGCAGCCGGCGCTGCAAGTTGATTGATCTGGGGGAATGGGCATCGGAAAATCATCGGCTGGAAGGTGAGCCCGTGCATCCCGATGATGATTGGGATTAGATTAGGTGAGTGAACGGTAAACAGTGAACAGTAAACGGAGAGTACACACCGTAATTGCCGTTTTTTGCCTTATTCTGTTCACCGTTTACCGTTCACCGTTTACCAACAAAAAACCAACTCTGGCGATCTAAAACTCTATGGACTTTACTGATTACCTTCGCATCCTGGCCAAACATGACGGTTCCGACCTTTACTTGAGCACAGGCGCGCCGCCCTGCGCCAAATTCCAGGGCGTTCTCAAGCCTCTGGAAAAAACGCCTATGGCGCCTGGCGCTATCGCAAAGATTGCGAATGATGTCATGGACGCGGAGCAGCGGGAGGAATTCGAGCACGAGTTGGAAATGAACCTGGCTATTTCCATACCCCAGGTCGGCCGTTTCCGTATCAACATCTTCAAACAGCGCAACGAAGTCTCCATAGTGGCGCGCAACATTCAGACGGAAATTCCGAATTTCGATGACCTGAAACTGCCGATAGTGCTTAAGGACGTCATCATGGCCAAACGCGGCCTGATTCTGTTCGTCGGCGGTACCGGTTCAGGCAAATCCACGTCCCTGGCGGCACTCATAGACCACCGCAACAGCAGCAGCGGTGGCCATATCATTACCATTGAGGACCCGGTGGAATACGTCCACAAGCACAAAAAATGTGTCGTTAATCAGCGGGAAATCGGTGTGGATACCCGCAACTGGCACGCCGCGTTGAAAAATACCCTGCGCCAGGCGCCCGACGTCATACTGATCGGAGAAATCCGAGATCAGGAGACCATGGAACATGCACTCGCGTTCGCGGAGACAGGACACTTGGCCATCTCCACCCTGCATGCCAACAATGCCAACCAGGCCCTCGACCGAATCATCAACTTCTTTCCGGAAGCGCGGCGCCGGCAATTGCTTATGGATCTGGGCATGAACCTGCAGGCCTTTATCTCACAACGTCTGGTACCGACCGTCGATGGCAAACGCTGCGCCGCCGTGGAAATCATGCTAGGCTCCAAGACCATCAAGGAAATGATTCTCAGGGGCGAGCTCCATAGCATCAAGGAAATCATGGAGAAATCGGAAAACCTGGGGATGCAGACTTTTGACGGCGCTCTGTTCAAGCTCTACAAGGAAGGTCGTATCTCGTTCGATGACGCAATCAGAAATGCCGATTCACCAAACAATCTACGGTTGAGAATTAAATTGCAAGGTGGAAATGCGGACGCTGCCCCCGAAGGCGAGGCCAGCGGTGGCATGGGACTCAGTCTCGAGGAAATTACCGAGAGCGAGGATGAAGAGGAATCCAGCGGCCATTAAACAACTTTGGAACCCCGGTCAAGATGCCGGCCAGTAGGCGCTGATCGCGGCGACTCCCTGGGCACCACTGGCAATAGCCCGATTCAGGTCATCTGGCCCGAGTCCGCCCAAGGCGTATACCGGAAGTTTTGCAGCCTCGGCCTGAGCCGCAAAATTCGGCCACCCCAAGGGTACCCGCCCCGGGTGGCTTTGAGTAGGCTGAACCGGCGACAGGTAAACGAAGTCAACGCCGAGAGCTTCCGCCCGCCTGATTTCTTCCCCGTTATGACAGGCGGCGCTCAGCCAGAGATTCCGCGCGATGGGGCGCTCGTCCAGCAATGCCAACGCCTGTGAGCGCAGATGCAGGCCATCGCAGCAGCCCTCCGATTCCAGGATCCGAAAGCTATCCATATCGCAATTGACCAGCATGGGAATGCCCTGAGCGCGGCAGAGTTCGTAAGCCTTCCTGGCTAACTGCAGATAATCGTCCGCGGCAAGCCAGGGCGCCCGCAACTGCACCATGCCTATGGGACTTTTTAGCCCCTGCCCCAGCCTCTGACTCAATAGTCGCAGACACTCCCGTTCCGTTTGAAAGGCGCCCGTGATCATTAACTGACGCGGCAGGCGGGCGGCGGCAACAATGGGGATATTCGCGGCAGGGAATTGGAGATGTGGAAGATCCGAGGGCGCGACCCAGTCAATATCCTGTCCTTCGCGGCCCCAGGCCTCACCCGTAAAACTATTTACCTGCAATACGTCCAGGCATACGCGTTTATCGGGATAATCGTGTCTGATCCTGATCAGGGGCTCAGCAGCGCTGATCCCAATGCCGACTTCTTCCTCAAGCTCTCGCGCCAAAGCGGACCGGATGGATTCGCCAGCTTCAACCTTACCGCCCGGAAACTCCCAAAGACCACCCTGATGCTTTTCCCGAGATCGTTTGGCCACCAGAATCTGGCCCCGTGCATTGGTCACGACACCGGCGGCAACATGGATGATCTTATTCTGCGACATTGGAGAGAGGTGCCTTTTTTAGCTGCAAGCTGCAAGCTGCAAGCTGCAAGCTGCAAGCAAAAGTGTAATTCAAGTGGCAGATGCACAAAATTTCGGTGGCCGAAGCAGTTGTCGGGTTACGCCGCCTGGCGGCTAACCCGACCTACCGGCGAAAAATTTTTCCCTTTTCTTTTTTTACTTGTAGCTTGCGGCTTGAAGCTCCCCCACTAACTCCGATATTCCGCATTAATGGTGACGTAATCGTGGGATAAATCCGAGGTCCAGACGACTTCTTCGCATTTACCGCGATGCAGGTCCACGCGCACTTCGAATTCCGCCTTGTTGACCACAGCCTGACCGGCCGCTTCCGTGTAGCTGGTGGCGCGGCAGCCCCGTTCAACGATCTGAACATCGTCGAGCCAGACGTTGACATTGTTGGGATTGAGTCCATGGATACCGGCATAGCCGACGGCGGCTACTATACGACCCCAGTTGGGGTCGGATGCGTAGAGTGCCGTTTTGACGAGAGGTGACTGGGCAATGGCATAGGCCACCTTGGTGCACTCATCAGGATTTTCGCCACCCTGTACCCGCACGGTCACGAATTTGGTGGCCCCTTCGCCATCGCGAATTATGGCCTGCGCCAGTTGTTGGTGAACACTTACCACCGCATCCAGCAGCCGTTGGTATAGCTCGCCCCGCGCTTCGGTCAGCATTGGCAATCCCGCTTGGCCGGAGGCGATAAGGATACAGGCATCGTTGGTGGAGGTGTCGCCATCAATACAGATGCGGTTGAAGGACCTGGCGGCGGCGTGCCTGACCATCTCATCGAGCAGCGGCTGCGCCACCACGGCATCTGTCGCTATATAGGCAAGCATGGTAGCCATGTTGGGTTTGATCATTCCGGCGCCCTTGGCTATCCCTGTTACGGAAATAAGTTCACCGTCATGTTCAAACTGGATACTCGCTCCCTTGGGGCGAGTGTCCGTGGTCATAATCGTCCGCCCCGCCTGCTCCCAACCGTCTTCATTCACCGATTGCAGGGCGAGGGGCAGCGCCTTGGTGATCTTCTCCACGGGGAGAAATTCACCAATCACGCCGGTAGAAAAAGGCAGAACCTGCCGCGCTTCCACATCACCCAGTTTGGCGAGGGAACTACAGGTGGCCAGGGCATCCTGCAAGCCGCGCTCGCCAGTACAGGCATTGGCGTTGCCGGAATTGATCAGCAGATAACGGATATCCCCCGATGCCAGGTGTTTCCTGCTTAATATTACCGGAGCCGCGCAGAATGCATTTTGGGTAAACACGCCGGAAACGCTGGCACCTTCGGCTACGGCAATAACCAGCAGATCCTGGCGACCCACTTTCTTGATACCGGCACTGGCCACACCGAGGGACACGCCACTGATCGGGTGCATTTTCGGCCAATCCGCAGATCCAACAGCCATTATTTTCTCCGCTTATTCCTTTTGCATTACAGCAGCAAACCCTGGTTTAGGAATTTGCTAATTTAGACTATGCCAGCTTGCCGTGACAGGCCTTGTACTTCTTACCTGAACCACAGGGGCAAGGCTCATTACGCCCGACCTTGCGCTCGTGACGCACGAAGGTTTCCGGGCGCCCTTCGCCCGCGGAATTTTCGTCGGCCCCGGCTTCACCCGTCAAGGCCGAAACCTGGGCGTGTTTGAGCTGCATATTCTGCCGCTGCCGCTCGGCTTCGGCCTGGCGCTTGCGCTCCAATTCATCCATTTGTTCCCGGGAAATGGGCTCGACGCGATACAGCAGGCGAATAACTTCATGTTTCAGATTGTCCAGCAGGTCCTGAAACAACTGGAAAGACTCCCGCTTGTATTCCTGCTTCGGGTTGCGTTGGGCATAGGCGCGCAAGCCAATACCCTGACGCAGGTGATCCATGCTCGCCAGATGCTCCTTCCACAGGCTGTCCAGTACTGACAGCATAATCTGCTTTTCCAGTGTGCGGATGATCGGGCCTATGCGCTCGGACTTCTTCTGGTAGACGTTGCCCAGAGCCTCGCGGATTTTTTCCTTGAGGGGCTCTTCATAGAGCTTGTCATCCTCATCCAGCCAGGCCTGCACCGGCAGGCGAACGCCGAAATCGCTCTCAAAGGTTCGCTCCAGGCCTGCGATATCCCACTGCTCCTCGACACTCTGAGGCGGAATGAAACGCGAAATAACATCATCGATCACATCACGGCGGATGCCTTCGATCGCATCCT
>CAZEWY010000158.1:0-8771 GCA_964515945.1 uncultured Cellvibrionaceae bacterium | reverse complement strand
GGTAGCTGGCCCTACCCCGGCGGCAACGTCTACGGCGCAACCAAGGCCTTCGTACAAACCTTCTCCCGGGAACTGCGCGCCGATCTGCTCGGCAAAAACATCCGCGTTACCAACCTGGACCCCGGCCTGGCGGAAACGGAGTTTTCCGAAGTGCGGTTCAAGCACAATACAGAAAAGGCAAAAAGCCTGTATGAAAATACCAAGCCCCTGACCGCGGCCGATATTGCCGACATCGTCCACTGGGTAACCAGCGTGCCACCCCACGTTAATATCAATAGTCTGGAAGTCATGCCGGTGTGCCAGGCCTGGGGGCCACTGAGGATTGATCGGGGTATGGAATAGGAGGTAGTTTTTCAACAGCCTGCCCCGGGGACAATAAAGTTTATTTTGCCTGCTCCGCAGCCAAAGCCGTTACCCTAATCAAAAGGTCGTTCGCCAAGGCAACCAATTCGTCCAAAAGCTGCTCGTCTATTTCCAAATGGCCTTCATACTCAGCAATATTGCGGCGACGGTGGCACTGGTCCAGCACCCGCCACTTCACATTTTCCAAGTCAATAGTGTGCTGCAAACATTGGAATACCAGGTAGCGGCTCTCCGAGCGGTAGCCGTGCCACCGCAAAGCGGCCAACGCTAAAGCGTGCGCCGCACTGTAGGCGAGTGAAAATCGGCTGTCGTCCGACAGGCCTTGCAGTTTGACGTCTTGTAATTTAACAGCCGCCGCGCGTAGCATGCCGTTGAATTCGGCTTGGTCTGGCGGCTCTATTTTTAACTGGTTAATCTTGACCAGGTTGTCCAGTGCTTCCATGCGTTTCTCCTTTTAACCACAGTTTTGGTTGATCCATTACGCGCGTGACAAAGTTTTGCCGGTCTTGCAATCGCTTGGCGAATTCATGGGGTGTAAACAGGGTTGGATTAATGGTACGGCCAAGCTGTTTTTCGGCAGGCGCCAAGGACGTCATAAGTTTACTGTAGCTCAAATCGTTTGCCACCAACATCAGGTCAATGTCACTTGCCGCATGCTCCTCTCCTTTAGCGATTGAGCCGTAGACAAAAGCGATATCTGTCTGCTCCAGCAGATTCCCCAAGGCGCTTTTCAATACGTCAGCGATGCCAAAGGTTTTTAGCACAATAGCTTTCAGCTCACTGAAAATTGGATTGACAGCGTTGGCCTGATAGTGGTTTTGGTTGCCCTGACGGGTCAGTGTGAGAAGGCCTGCCCGACACAAACTTTCCAGCTCCCGCGTCACAGACCCTCTACCCACACCAGCCAATCGAACGATTTCGTTGAGGTACAAACTCCTATCGGGATGGCCATACAACAAGGCCAAGATCCGTTGTTGAGTGGCTGTAAAAAGGGCATCCCCTATTGCTGTACTACCTATAACGCGACCCATATAGCGCCGATCCTTCACAAAAAGACCCAATTTGGGTACTATAGGCCCCTTTTTGGGTCTTTTCAACCAAGATCAGCGCTCACCTCAAGCATCCGGAACATCGGCCTCGATTAGTTTCGCCAGCAGCAGCAAAGATTCCTGCCAACCCAGATAGCAAAACTCAGCCGGAATTGCCGCCGGCACCCCCTCCTGCACAATGTTGATCTCGGTGCCGCACATCACCGCTTTAAGCGCAACCGTCACATGCATTTCACCCGGCATATTGGGGTCGTCAAACTGATCGTTGTAACGAATCAGCTCGCCCGGCTTCAGTTCCAGATAAGTGCCGCCAAAGGATTGGCTGGTACCGGTACCGAAGTTGGTAAAGGACATCTTGTAACTGCCCCCAACCCGGGCGTCCATCTGATGAATCTTGCCCGTAAAGCCATTGGGTGGCAGCCATTTAACCATGGCCTCCGGGTCCAGAAAGGCCTTGTAAACCCGCTCTGGTGCCGCGCGCAGCACGCGGTGTAAACGAATGGTGTTGGTGTCAGACATAATCAATTCTCCGATATCAGTTATTGAATGGGCTCCCGTGCCGTTTCATTTGCACTACCACCTAGTCGCATCAGCTAGCTGCAAATCGACATCCATTCACATTTTAAAAGTATCATTAGCTGATATAGTTTATTCCAGCGCGTCCAGCGACTGCCAGACGTCAAGTGACCGGAGAGCCCAAACATTAGAGGGCATCATGCGCAATACAACCAACCTGGTACCAAAGCTTCTTGCTGTCCCTTTGGCAATCCTGTTGCTGGCCTCCGGCCTGGCCCAAGCTCAAGGCAATCTCGAGCGTGGCACAGTGCGGTTCAGCGCAAGCGTCAGTGGCAGCACCTCCTTCGGTGACAGCTATTATCAACTTGGTATCGGTGCCGGCTACTATGTCGCGGATGGACTGGAACTGGGGCTGGATGCCAGATCCTGGCTCGGCGGCGAACAGAACATCCATGAAGTTGAGCCCTCGGTGACCTACGTATTCACCCACCTCGGTAGCCTCAAACCCTACGGCGGACTGCTCTACCGCAGAACCTTCATCGAAGGGCAAGACGACCTGTCCGCCTACGGCGGCCGCGGTGGGGTTTTCCTCCGGCAGTCACAAAACCTCATGCTACGCGCAGGCGTGGTCGCTATTTGGCGCCAGGATTGCGACAGTGATATCTACTCAGATTGTTCGGAGATCTATCCTGAGGTTTCGGCAGGGTTTTATTTTTAATGGGCTTCCGATTCCGATAGTGCTGGCTGTGTTTTCGCCAATAGTTACACAGGCTGAAGAGCCTGCCGTAGCACATCCATGATCCCCGTTTGCTCAAGGACAGAGCAGAATCCAATGGCGCGATTATCCGCCTTCAAGTCGACTAAAAACGCACTGAATCTTTTTCTAACTGCAAGCTCAAAGGCGTGCTGAAGCCGGGCCATTTCAAAAAGCCCGGGTAGCACCAATGCAGCCGAAGGGTTAATGGCAACATTTGAGGCGGCTGCGCACTGGACACACCACTGAAGGGAGCACAGTAATGAAAAAACTTTCAAGGTCACTTATTACATTAATCCTGTCCCAAGGATTAATGTTACCGATTGTGGCGGTGGAGCACGCGACAGCAGCTCCAGCGGATCACGCGTCAGCTCGAGCTCAGGAAGCAGGTCCTCCAGCTCACGCTCGAGATCGAATTCCGGCTCACGCTCGAGCTCGCAATACACCTGGAGCATCCGGCTGGTCCCTGGTGTGGTCCGATGAGTTCGATGGGAACGTTATTGATTCCACCAAGTGGAGCCACGAAGTTAATTGTGACGGTGGCGGCAATAACGAGCTGCAATGCTACACGGCTGACGCGGCAAACAGCTACGTCGAAGACGGCAAATTGCACATAGCGGCGCTTCACCACGGCGGTGATGATTACACCTCCGCACGGCTGCGCACCCTAGACAAAGGCGACTGGAAATACGGCAGAATTGAAGTCAAAGCCAAAATGCCGCAAGGCCAGGGTTTGTGGCCAGCGATATGGATGCTGCCCAGCGATTGGGTTTACGGCGGCTGGCCGCTCAGTGGCGAAATCGACATCTTTGAAGCGGTAAACCCCAACGGCACTGGTGGCAATACAATGTATGGCACCCTGCACTATGGACGCTACTGGCCGAACAACAGTCACAGCGGCGCGCCTTATACCCCCGCAGCCAATATCTGGGACGAATTTCACACCTATGCCATTGAGTGGGAAGAAGGCGAAATCCGCTGGTATGTCAATGACACTCACTACGCCACACAGACCCAGGACGGCTGGTTTACCTATTACTACGGCGGTCAGGAAGTAGGGTTCCAATTCGGTGGAAACGCAGCTCCTTTCGACCAGGCATTTCACCTGTTGTTGAACGTGGCGGTTGGCGGCAACTGGCCCGGCAACCCGGACGTTAGCACCACCTTCCCTCAGGAAATGGTGGTGGACTATGTTCGCGTTTACGAGTGTAGCGCAGACCCTGCAACCGGCGTCGGCTGCGCCAGCAATGTCGACCCTGAGATCGAGCCCTTGGCCGGCCATCCTGCTGAGCAGTATGTATTCACTCTTTATGAGAACGGCCCCGGCACTTTGATCATGGATGCTCCCGGTGCCGAGGTGGAAAATACTTTGGTGCCAGCATGGTGGCAAGAAACGGCGGGCAATATTGTGTCCAACCCGGCCCTGGTTGTGGATGAAGCGACCGTATGGGACGTACAGTTCAACGGAGCGGGTAACGTATTCCTACTGTCCGGTGACATGAGTGGCGTAGAGGGTGTGAATGACGGCTTCAAGCTGACCAATATGGCCACTTATGGCGAACTCCGGTTGGATTTGCGGGTTCTCGCCATTGATCCAGCAACCGAATTATTGGTCAAGCTCGATAGCGTTTGGCCGGATGTTAGCTATCACTCAATCGATATTCCACCAACGGGTGAATGGACTACGGTCACTGTACGTTTCTCCGAAATGGTAGGTACCAGCGTTAATCCGGACTGGGGCACAGGTGAAGCCAATCTCAACAACCTGGTCAGCCCATTCGTACTGGAAGCCATTGGCGGCACAGCTCATGTGCAGATCAATAACGTGCGCATCACCTGCTTATCCGAATGCGATATAGATCCTGTACTGGAAGGCGTCAGCGACGTGCTGGACAGCGACTTTGACGTCCTCGTCGACGCCGCCCCTGGAGCCAATTGGGATTACGGCATCGGCAAGTGGGATGGCGATAGCGGCCACGTCACTATCACCACGGAAACCGATGTCGACAGAGGCGACGTCACCCAGGTTACTTTCAGTGAGTCCCCTAACAACGGCTTGATGTTCGTACAATCCACATCCCCCAAGGACTTGAGTGCGTTCGCGACCAATAACGGCTATTTAACCTTTGATATCAAAGTATTGAGCTACGGCAGCAATACGTCCGGTTTGGTTGTGAAGATGGAAAGCGGCCCCGCCACAGGCACCGGCGATTACGTTATTGAATCCCCTCCACTCAACACCTGGACTACAGTGCAGATTCCTATCGCCGACATGCTAAACCACCCGGGTACCAGCGGTGCATTCGATATAAGCGCCATGAATACACCCTTCGTATTCTTGCCGGTATGGGGTGATCAAAGCGGCGTTCAGGTGCAACTGGATGACGTTCGCTGGGTTGCTGGTGACGGTACCGCCACACCCAATCAGGCGATAGAAGAAAGTTTCGACATTTTCGTCGACGGTATGTTGGCTACTCATTGGGAAAATATCTACACATGGGCGGATACCGAAGGGCATGTTCAATTAGCTACGCCTGAAGATGTCGATCGTGGAACCGTGCTTGAAGCGAACTTTGTCGCTAATGGATTTGGGATTGTGTTCTTCCAGTCTGCCAATTCCAAGGATCTTACTGCTTTTGCAGATACTGGCTATCTCACATTCGATATCAAAGTTACTCAAATTGGTGATAACTCGGGTGAATTCGTTATTAAAGCAGACTGTGAACATCCGTGCAGTTCCGGCGATATTTCGATTGGCGTCCTCCCGACGGGTTCCTGGGAGACCATCACCATTCCGGTTTCAGACCTGGTGGCCGGAGGCCTCGATTTAAGCCGAGTAAATACGCCCCTGGTTGTTTTCCCCGCATTCGGCCAGCAGTTTGATGTCACCATCCTGATCGATAATGCGCGTTGGGTATTACCAGACTAGCTGTAGCGCTTTAATCGAACAGCCACCTTTCGGGGTGGCTGTTCGACGGGCACTATTGAGAAATCAGCGACTCTGCCCCCATGGTCTCTTGCACAAAGGTTTAAAGAAAACGGGGTTTGCGGTCTTTATCGCCGCAAATAGGCTGTTCTGCGAACTAGCGTACCTGTAGGGTCAATGGGTTGGGATCGATGGGCCGGAGTCATTGGCACCCTTTAAATTGGATAGCTATCAGCCCTGCCCCACCTTTCCGTTTACTGAACCCGACCCACATTGCCTTTCACTTGCTGCTCCAGGATAGCTTTCAGTTTTTTCTTGAGCTCGCCTGCGCTCTGCTTGGTATCATTGGCAAACGCACTCATTCCCTCCAGAGTGGTATGATCAAGCTCGGTGTCGATTCGCATTAAGGCCGTTATTGCATCACCAAGAAATGCGTAGGCGTCCTGGAGTTCAACAAATTCATCGTAAAAGCTTACTAAATCCGGGCCAAGCCCCAGGCCTTTATCGGGCGGAAAACCACTCATAAAAATCCCTCTAATTCGTCTTTAATATCTTTTACCCGCCTTGAAGGCGCTCATTGAATTTCCTTTTTTTCGCATCATTCATAATGAGGCAAAATCATAGCTTGACTTTGCCTCGAAAGCAAATCATTATTCTGCTTCATTCCCGATGACGCACTCTCCAATGACTAGCGGCCAAATCTGCCAACTGCACGAAATTGCCAAAATCGAGGCGGGCCACCCTTTCAGGGGTAAAATTCCGGAGCATCCGCAATCCGGTACCCTGGTCGTGCAAATGAAAGACATAGACCCGAAAGATGGCGTACGCTGGACAAGCTGCGTACATACAAGCCTTGAAGGCAGACGACAGCCGACCTGGTTGCACCAAGGGCACATACTGTTTGCCGCGCGCGGCACCCGCTACTACGCTGTAACGGTGGAAGGTATTCCGGCCCAGCGACAAACCGTGGCGGCACCACAGTTCTTTGTCATTGAGCCGCGTAATCGTGAGCTCCTGCCGGCATTCCTGGCCTGGCAAATAAATCAGGCGCCCTGCCAGCAGTATTTTGAACAGCAGGCCGAAGGCAGCCTGACCAAAAGCATACGTCGCAGCGTACTTGAAGGCGCCCCTATTGCTGTACCACCCATAGCTAAACAACAAGCCATTGTCGCCCTGTCCGCGACTCTACGACAGGAGCATAAAGTCATGGAACAACTGCTGCGGAACAACGAACGGCTGCTAAATGGTATTGCCGGCGACCTTTTCCGTGGCAACTCTGCCCAAAGGAGTGGCTAATGCCGGATATCACAGTACTCGATCAAAAAGTACGCACCTTCGTTGTTTCGGATGAAGACTTCATTTCGCTTACGGATATTGCGCGCTTCAAAAGCGCGGATCGAAGCGATGACCTCATTCGCAACTGGCTGAGAAACCGCAACACACTGGAGTTCATTGGCCTGTGGGAGCAGCTCAACAACCCGGATTTTAATTCCGTCGAATTCGACGGGTTTAGAATGAAGGCCGGCCTAAACAGCTTCACGCTCACCCCTAAGCAGTGGATCAACGCCACCCAAGCCGTGGGCATCCAATCCAAAGCCGGGCGTTACGGCGGCACCTACGCCCACAAAGACATTGCCTTCGAGTTTGCCAGCTGGATCTCCGTGGAATTCAAACTCTACTTGATCAAAGAGTTTCAGCGGCTTAAGGAGCAAGAGAAGCAAACCCTCGGCTGGGATATCCGCCGGAACCTGGCCAAGCTCAACTACCGCATCCACACCGATGCCGTTCAAAAGCACCTGATACCGCCGAAGCTGAGCCCCGCCCAAGTCAGCCAACTCTACGCGTCCGAGGCCGATGTGCTCAACCTGGCGCTATTTGGCCAAACCGCTGCCCAGTGGCGAAACGCCAATCCGGCCACCGCTGGCAACATACGTGACCAGGCAAGTGCCACACAGCTCTTGTGCCTGGCCAACCTGGAGAGTTTAAATGCCCACCTGATAGCAGAGGGGCTCTCGCAAGCCGAGAGGCTGAAAAAGCTCAATCAAACCGCCATAGAACAAATGGCCTTACTCACCGAACAAATATCCCCCTTAGGGAAGTTCAACGCGACTAAAAACACCGGAGATAGCAGTAGATGAGTGACAAAGTAAGCCAGGATGCCATCAATAAAGCCCTGTGGGCCGCCTGCGATACCTTTCGCGGCACCATCAGCGCGGATACCTATAAAGACTTCATCCTGACCATGCTGTTTTTGAAGTACATTTCCGATGTGTGGCAGGACCACTACAACGAATACCAGAAAAAATACGGCGACGAGCCGGAATTGCTCAATGAAATGATGAAAAACGAGCGCTTTGTACTGCCCCCCCAGGCAAGTTTTTACGCCCTGTGGGAGCGGCGCCACGAGCCCGGCAACGGCGAGCGCATCGACCAGGCCCTGCATGCCATTGAAGAAGCCAACGGCACCAAGCTGAAAGACGCTGGCAAAAGCGTATTCCAGGACATCAGCTTCAATACCGACAAGCTGGGCGAGGAAAAGCAGAAGAACACCATTCTGCGTCACCTGCTGGAAGACTTCGCCAAGCCTGAACTGAGCCTAAAGCCGTCCCGAGTCGGCTCACTGGACGTTATCGGCAATGGTTATGAATACCTGATCAAGCTTTTCGCGGCCTCCGGCGGCCAGAAAGCTGGAGAGTTCTATACCCCGCCGGAAGTCTCGGACTTAATCGCTGAACTCCTGGACCCACAACCTGGCGACAGCATCTGCGACCCCGCCTGTGGCTCCGCTTCCCTGCTGATGAAATGCGGCCGCAAAGTGCGGGAAAACCACAACAGCAAAAAGTACGCGCTCTATGGCCAGGAAGCCATTGGCTCCACCTGGTCCCTCGCCAAAATGAACATGTTCCTGCACGGCGAAGACAACCACAAAATTGAGTGGGGCGATACCATCCGCAACCCCAAGCTATTAGATAAGAATAGCAACCTGATGCTGTTTGACATCGTCACCGCCAACCCGCCCTTCAGCCTGGATAAATGGGGCCACGACGAAGCCGAGCACGACAAATACAACCGCTTCAGCCGTGGCGTACCACCCAAAACCAAAGGCGACTACGCTTTTATTCTGTATATGATTGAAACCCTCAAGCCCGCCTCTAAAGGTAAG
>CAZEWY010000157.1:0-8771 GCA_964515945.1 uncultured Cellvibrionaceae bacterium | reverse complement strand
ATCGGTTCGGCGTTGATCAGCTTGTCAGACGGGCGAATCTTGTGGAAAAAATCCGCGTTAAAAGATAATGGCCGCGGACTTGCCGCAGATATAGACCCGCGTCATCCCGGCGCTGAAAACTGGGCACTAAATTCACATGCGCTATTCAATGTCAAAGGCGAAAGCATCGCCTCTGTGCACCCAAAACAGGTGAATTCCGCCATTTGGTGGGATGGAGATCTACTGCGTGAGCTGTTGGATGGCAACACCATCTCGAAATGGGATTGGAATAATAATGTTGCAAAACCGTTACTGGAAGCGAGCGGCACCAGATCGAACAATGGTACCAAAGCGAATCCTGCCTTATCGGCAGACATATTTGGTGACTGGCGGGAAGAGCTTGTCTTGAGGGCAGAGGATAATAATTCCTTAAGGGTCTACTCCACTAATATCCCCTCGGATCATGGGTTTACCACTCTGATGCAAGACCCGCAATATCGCGTGTCCGTAGCATGGCAAAACACCGCATACAATCAACCACCTCACCTGAGCTTCTATTTAGGCAGTAATATGGAAGCATCTCGGGATTGATAAAACGATCCGTTTTGCCGGCCTGTAAACGGGCCGGCATTGTATCCATTCCCGTCTTGAAGGTGCTTTTCGCATCAGCTGCCCTCGGGCCGCTTGGTTGATATGCGTGGACTGGGTTCGAGTGTGAATGTGTCTACCGGATCGGGTTGAGATGCGTCGTAGTCCGGTAGCCCCATCTTTATGTGGGAGGCCAGTGGCGATTGGTCATCGCGAAGCTCCTGAACGACGGCCTTCGCCAGTTGATAAGCGCCATAATTATTATGGTGAGTCGAGTCCTTGCCATTGTCATTGAAAGCTCTTGGCGCATCATCGACCCCTAACGCTTCGTATAGCTCGACACTTCTCGCATCAAGATCTACAAGCGTGATCCCCATTTCCTGAGCAACGTCACGCACGGCTTGAGGGTAGCCCCCGTGGCTATTGACAATTTTCCCCTTGTCATCAAAAGTGCGTCGCTGCACCGACGTAACAAGTATGGGCGTTGCCCCTCGAAGACGGGCCTCGGCGATAAAAACTCTTAGATAAGCTTTATAGGTAGTTCCAGCGGCGCTGTAGGTTTGTGGCCACTGCTTTTTCTGATCGTTATGGCCAAACTGAATGATTAAATAATCCCCCTTTTTCATCGTTTCCAGAACTTTTGCGAGGCGCAAACCTGCAATGAAGGATTTCAGTGTTTCTCCGGATTCAGCGTGATTGGCAATGGCGATAGTGCTTTCGAAGAACACGGGGAACATTTGTCCCCAACTGGCGGCGGGCTCGTAGGGTTGGTCGGTTACGGTAGAGTCTCCCACCAGATAAACCGTGGGTACCTTGGCCTCTTGTATAGTCACCGACCGGACTTGTGGCTTTTCGCCATTAATCTCAAGTGTGAGCTTTCCATCCCAGTTTAGTCGATACTTCTCGTGCTCTTTCAAAACGACATTGTTGCCGCCCGGTGCATACTGAGGAGGCGGTGTGAGTGATCCGTTACGGACATTGACGACGAAGTCAGTATGCATGAATTCGTTGGGATCAGTGGTAGCCTCTTTTACGTACAAACGACGAGACTCAGCTTTTACCGTGTTGGATGAGGAGAGCGTCGAGTGGCCGAACTCAATAGTGACTCGATAGTTACCTTGTGGGACCTTTACGGAAAAGTAAAAAGGTGAGTTGTCGCTACTGGGGCGCGTCTTCAGGTCAAAGCCATAACCGCGCCCCGAATCGTATTTCATCGTTGGGGTGACCGGATAACCATCGCCTGCATTAGGCGATACAGATTCAACGAAATTGAAGATTTGCGGCTCTGTGAAGTTGATAGCGCCGGGAATAGGGGTTTCCTGTACCGACAGGGCGCCATAGTGGGCGGTGCTCGTGCAACCATGCACGGCCGTGGCTGAAGCGGTGAGAAGTAGCGCCCTAAGTGCTGGCTTGGCAAAGGACATTTGTCTCGTCTCCCTATCATATATGAATGATAATTTTAGCTATCTGGAGAACAAATTCAATACAAAATGATCATATTAGATCATTTGGAGTCGAATTGAACCAATGTGTCTGTCATAATGATTAATTTCGGAAGAGTTACAAGCAGGCCAAGATAGGGCAAATTTCCGCAGATCAAGTAAATCATGAACTGGTCCGAGCCGTTAGTATTCCTGCGGCGAAGCCAGTGCAGCGACAACAATAGCAAGAGAGAACACAGATGCGCACATCAAGAAGACAAGCCATCAAGCTGATGACCTCAGCCGGTGGGCTGGCCGCCGCCGCTCCCTATATCAGTGCCGGCGATACCTTAAGGGGTACCGGCAGCCACAGCGGAGTTTCTACGCCTTACAAAATGACCAAGTTGGTACATGGTGTTTGCTATTACCCCGAGCTGTGGCCGGCGGAGGACGTTGATCGGGATATTACCGAGATGAAAGCCCTGGGGATCAATTTGATCCGTATCGGTGAATTTGCCTGGTCGCGCATGGAGCCGGAAGAGGGAAAAATATCAACGCGATTTTTCCGCGAGGTAATGGACAAGTTCCATGAGGCCGGTATATCGGTTGTATTGTGTACGCCAACGCCCACGCCCCCGGTGTGGTTGACGCACGGCCACCCGGATCGACTCTTTGTGAATGCAGATGGAGAAAGACTCATTCACGGCGCACGGCAACACGTCAGTTACGAACATCCGGCGGTCCGAGCCGCTTGCTTTCGTATTGTGGAAGCAATTGCCAAGGATCTGGGAAATCATCCTGCTCTTGTCGGTTGGCAAATAGACAATGAACTTAAATGCCATGTAGCTGAAGATTTTAGTCCAGCCGCCATTGCGGCATGGCACAAATGGTTAAGAAAACGTTTTGGAACCATTCAACGCTTGAACAAAGAATGGGGTACGCATATATGGAGCACATACTATCAGTCATTCGAACAAGTGCCGGCTCCCTTTAAGACGCCCTTTTTACATAATGCCTCACTAAGCACCGCCTATCGCATGTTTAACCGTGAAAGTATCGCGGAGTTTGTGGATTTACAATGCGCTATTCTCCGGCAATATTCCTCGGCGCCCATCACTCATAACACCAACCCGGCTTTTTCGGTGAACCACGAGCGCCTGTTCAAAAACCTGGACTTTGCATCTTACGATGCTTACCCATCCAGTAAGCAATGGAACGCGCTGGTATTTCGCAGCGATATGTACCGCGCTGCCAAGCCGGGTCGTCCGTTCTGGGTGATGGAAACCAGCGTTGCTCATAATGGCTGGCTGGGTAAGCACAGCCCCATGCATCCTGAAGGCTTTTTGGCGGCTGAAGCGGTTCTGGTTTATGCGCTTGGTGGTGAGGCTTTTTGCTATTGGCTATGGCGCCAACAACGTACCGGAGTGGAAATTAGTCATAGTGCGGTATTCAGTAGTTGGTATAAACCTTCTATTGGCTATTCTCAGGTCCAGCTGGTTGAAGACGCGCGAAAAAAGCTGGAGCCTTTGCTATTGGACAGTAAACCGGTGGTTCCGGAAATCGCAGTGACCTGGTCGGACCATGCCCGGGCGATGATTCAAACGGAGCCTATGGACCGGGATGAGAACTTTCCGAGCAACTACCGAGGCGTCATACAGCTTTGGCACGATCTGGTATTTGATCTGGGGTACCACCGCGAAGTTCGTTTTGAAGGTGCAGCTCTCGATGGACTGAAGCTCCTGGTCACGCCCGCTATGCCCTATGTGAGCGAAGAATTTTTACAACGCGTGATTGCGTTTGTAAAAGAGGGTGGCATTTGGTTGATTGGCCCGGGTACCGGTACCCGTGGGCGTGAACATACCATACCCACGACCTCGGGTTTGGGGTTGCTGGATGCCGTAGCTGGCGTAACAACCGAATATGTCATTCCATTAACCGATACCGGTATTACGGGAAAAGTAGCTCGCAGAGAACTCAACTTCACTGGCTGGTGTGCGGCTGTGAAAGCGGCGCACAGTGATACAAAAATACTGGGCATCTTGAATACGGACTTGGCGCCTGACACGGCTTTCTTAACTGAACGAGTGTTGGGTAAGGGTAAAGTCGTGCTCCTATCTGCACATCCAACCGGCGACGAGGGAAAGGCATTTCTTAACGAAATGATTGAAGGCTATGCCAAAGAGCTGCGAATAGAACCGCCATTTGAAGTGAGCGAGGGCACAGTCGTTTGCCCGCGCACCGACAACCAAGGAAATCAGCTATGGGTAGCGGTCAATATGGACGGTAAAGGCGGCCGATTGACGCTACCCCGCAATGCACGGGATGCGGTAACCGGTAAGCCCTTGGCTCACTCCAGCGTTACGCTGGACCCCTATGAGTGGAAGGCAGTTTCCATGATTCATTAGCTATCAATGGCGCAGGCGTATGCTTGTGCCAACCTATGAGCGGCGCTTGACGAGCATTGAAAATGTTAATTTACAAGCTGACATGATCGCCTCCAGAGCCTCACTCTGACCCAGGAGAGAGTTATGATTTTACGAAAGTTGTCGCTGCTGGCCATGCTGCTCGGGCTGAGTCTATTTTGCCTCCACTCACAGGCAGCTTCTGGCTGGATAGATAATCATGAACACGAAGGAGATTTTCCGCTAGCCGACACAGAAAACGTGTCACGGATACTCGTGGGATCAGAGGATTTCACAGTTGTCCACATTGCGACACAGGATCTTGCAAATGATATAAATCGTGTGACGGGTCAACTACCCGAGGTCCGATTTCTGGAAAAGACGGCTTCGGTAAAACCATCAACTCCTGTGGTCATCGTGGGTACGCTGGGCAAAAACCCGTTAATTGATCGATTAGTGTCTTCTGGTAACCTGGATGTTACTGATCTTCAGGGAGATTGGGAAAGTTTTATTATCGCTACAGTTGAGGCACCCAACGTAGGTATCCCGCAGGCATTAGTGATTGTGGGCAGTGATCGCCGTGGAACCGCCTTCGGTATTTACGAGATCTCCAAGGGAATCGGAGTTTCTCCCTGGTATTGGTGGGCCGACGTGGCGGCGACAACACAGTCCGCCTTGTTCGTCAGCTCCGGAACCCGCCGCTTTGGACCGCCATCGGTGAAATACAGAGGCATTTTCATCAACGATGAAGACTGGGGTATACACCAATGGGCGGCGAAAAACTTCGAGCCGGAAAGCGGTGGAGTAGGGCCGAAGACATACCGCAAGGTATTTGAACTGATGCTGCGGTTAAAGGCTAATACACTATGGCCTGCCATGCATTCAGTCACGAAACCCTTCAACAGCTTCCCCCAAAACGCGCAACTCGCCGATGATTACGCGATTGTGATGGGATCTTCCCATGCCGAGCCCATGCTGCGTAACAATGTTGGAGAATGGCACGCCCCCAAAGACCATTATAACTACTTGACCCACCGCGATAAGGTTCTGGACTATTGGGAGGAGCGTGTACGCACCAATGGCAAGTTCGAAAATATTTATACTATTGGTATGCGCGGCATTCACGACTCCCATATGCAGGGGCCCACTACCGACGCAGCGCGGGTAAAGCTGTTGGAAAAAGTCTTTTCCGACCAAAGGGCGCTCATTTCCGAGCATACAGAACGCCCATTAGATGAAGTACCACAAATGTTCTGTGCCTATAAGGAGGTGCTCTCACTCTACCGGCAGGGACTGGACGTTCCAGATGATGTCACCATTGTCTGGCCCGATGATAATTTTGGCTATGTACGAAATTTTGCCAAGCGGGAAGAGCGTGATCGTCCCGGCGGGTTTGGAGTCTACTACCATCTCTCCTATCTAGGCGCACCCTTGGCCTATTTATGGCTCCACACCACACCGCCAGCACTCATATGGGAGGAGATGTTTAAGTCCTACAAGATGGGCGCAGATCGGATATGGATCGCGAATGTCGGAGACATAAAGCCTGCAGAAATCGGTATCGAGCTTTTCCTGCAAATGGCCTGGGATATCAACCGATGGAAACGTCACAATGTTTCTGATTTTCTGCGCGATTGGGCGGCACGTGAATTCGGTGAACGTCACGCCGACAGTATTGCCGATTTGATGCAAACTTACTATCGCCTTAACTACCAGCGTAAGCCGGAGCATTTGCAGTGGTGGTTGCCGCGCATGGAGCCCAAGCTCAGCCCTCTGACTCCAGAAGAAACTGACCAGCGTCTGAAAGCATTTGTTCAGCTAATTGAGCGTGCAGAAAAAACTGGCAAAGGAATAAGTAAAGAAAACCAGTATGCATTTTTTCAGCTAATAGCATACCCCATCAAAGGATCTGCCCTGGCCAACATCCGCTTTCTGGAAGGTGAGCGCGGGAACAGCATCGCCGCCAAGTCAGCCAATATGAAGCTACAGAAGCTGACGGCATTGTGGGATAGCTGGCTTTCCGGTGGAAAGTGGGAACATTTTATGGCGGTGGAGCCCGCTGATGATGAGTGGAAGTCATTCCGCCTATCGTCCTGGGTTATGCCGAAGGAGACAAAGTCGGGGACGGTAAGCCATGGCGATCAGCGCGAGCGGCAGTCTTTTGCGTTTGAGGCGGAAGACTTTAGCCGAAAGATTGACCAGTCGGGGGTTGGATGGGAACTCGTTCCGCGGTTGGGGCGAACCGGTGAAGGGTCAATGGGTATATTCCCGGTGTCCGCCCCAGCACTGGATGCGAACCAATGGAAGCAAAAAGCTCCACGGCTGGAGTACGACCTCAACTTCCCCAAGGCGGGTGAATTTGCGGTACATATTTATTTGGTTCCTACACACCCGCTGAGAGGCACAGAACTCAAGTTCGCACTCGCACTGAACGACGAGCTCCCTCGCCTGGTTGTCCTGGAGGTAAATGATGGAAGCGCAGACTGGGCTCAGGGCGTACTCAATGCGAGCCGAGTAGCGAAAACGAAAGTCTCCGTTTCCAGTCCCGGAAAACACAAACTGAAGATTTACGGTGTGGATGCCGGCGTGCTATTGGATAAAGTTGTAGTGGATATCGATGGGCTTCCGGAGAGTTATTTTGGCGTGTCTTCACGTTGAAGAAAAAAGGAATAAAACGCGGTTTGCGTTGATCTCCACTTCGTAGCAGTTTTCGCCGCCGGCTAGGCCTTTCGTTAGTCTTGACGCAAGCGCTCCAGGCCGGGATCCCCTGCAATATTAAACATGCCTCACGAAGCGTCCCGCGACCCAGCGGGATTACGACTTCGACCGGTGCGAATGTGGCACTTCTAGATATCAAGGCCAGAGACACTGACACCCCGTACAGCTATTGTCGGACGAAGTCGTGACATGCATCATTTTAAGTGAGTCTATCCTTCGATTACTGATAACTATCCACAACTAACTGAACACAACTGTCCGCACTAAGAGACTCAATCATGAGCCGGCAGCGGGTCTGGTGTGACATGAAATAACAAGGTTAAGAATGGAGTCATAGACGAGTGAAGGGAAGATTGCAGTGGGAAGAGCGTTTTGGACTACTGTATCAAAAATCTTTTAGAACTGGTCTGACAGCTACCGGAAACGCTGATAGCTGTCAGACCAAGCTTGAACTGCCAGAGTTAGAACTTGTACGAGAAGCCTACGGCGTATTCACGTCCTGACCACTGCAAATCAGACAGGCGACGCGGACCCGCGTTGTAGGTTTTGACCTCACCCGTCAGGTTTCGGCCATCAACATACAGCTTTAACCCGGTGTTACCCACGTTATAGATAAACTTCGCATCCAGATAGCCGGAGGCATCCACAAAGACAGGGTTTCCGGAGCGATCTGCGAGGCTGGACAGATACTCATCCCGGTAGTTGTATGCCAGGCGAGCGCTCCACACGTCTGTCTCGTAGAAGGCAGTCAGGTTGTAGCTGTTCTCCGATTGCGACGGGAAGGGCAGCTCCTTTCCGGTCAGCTCATTAAACTGGCCAACATCATCCGCACTCATCCGGGTATAGTTGGCGCTACCGCCAAAGCCATTAAACGGTGCCGGCAACCAGGTAAAGACAGTCGATGCCTGCAATTCGATCCCTTTGGTGGTTACGCCTTCACCATTGATCTTCTGCCGTACATCAAACAGACGACCATCGTTAAAGAAGTCTATATCCTCGCGGGTTTCGTTACCAAGAATCCAGCTAGTAATGTCTTTGACAAAGTATGCTGCCGACACAATAGAGTTTTCATTCGGATACCAGTTCAAGGCAATATCATATTGATTCGCTCGATAAGGGTCGAGCGCGGGATTACCGGCCGAACAGCGATCATGAATGTCATCTACTTCAGAACGACGGGTTTTGTAAATGGTACAGTCTGCATTGACATTCAGATCTCCGGTTTTTGGTCGAGACATGACTTTTGCTGCACCGGCATAGAGAACGAGTTCATCAGGGATGATACCCAGGCTCACGTTTATACTGGGCAGTACGTCATCGTACTCTTCTTCCACCGTTTTACGGCCCTCAAAAGTTTCGGGATGGTTCGGGTCCTCAACTCCGGCCAAGTCCTCGCCGGTAACAGGGTCTACCAGAATATTCCCGTTTTCATCCACTTGGTCAACGATAATACGTTCCCAGACATCACCGTTTGCGGCGGTTTGAGTTCGCACATAACGTACACCGAAGTTACCCCATAAGCGCATATCCGAAACATGGGTTTCAAAATCGGACTGGAGATAAATCGCCTGCGTATCCACGGCTATATCATAGTTGCCAGTGCGCACGTCAAGATCTTCGCGCGTGGTATTGTCGTTTGAAACTGCGCGAATGGCATCGATAA
>CAZEWY010000156.1:0-8784 GCA_964515945.1 uncultured Cellvibrionaceae bacterium | reverse complement strand
AGGATCCAGATCGGAGACGTGCATGGCATCGCCATGACCCAGTTTGATCGTCCACTTGGGAGATCCATCATGATCAATCGCCATAGCACCATAAACAATTTCGTCGTAACCATCTGCATCAATATCCGCAACAGACAGCTGATGGTTACCCTGGCCGCTGAAATGTGACGGCACGCCCGGTGCCATCGAGTCAAAAACCCAGCGCGTGGAAATTTTTCCGTCTCTAAAGTCGTAAGCGGCAACAACCGTTCGAGCATAATAGCCACGCGCCATAACCACACTGGGGTGTACACCATCCAAATAGGCGACGCCAGCAAGATAGCGTTCGGAACGATTGCCGTATCCGTCCCCCCAAAGAGCCTTCATTTCATCCGCACTGGGATTGTCGTTGTTGGGCGCGCGCTGTGGAATGTAGCCTACAGTGTCCAGTACACGGCCGGTGCGGCCGTCAAAAACAGAAAAGTACTCTGGCCCGCTAAGAATGCGACCCTTGAGTTTAGCCATTAGTTTTCCATCAGCGGTAACAACTGAACCTGTACGATCTCGTACTTCCAGTTCGCCGCCATGGCTCACCCAATCAGCGCTGGGGTCGCCGATAACCTTCCCTTCGCCATCGGTCGTACCATCCGCCGTTTTCATCGCAATTTCGGCACGACCATCACCGTCGAAGTCATACACCATGAATTGCGTATAATGCGCACCGGCGCGGATATTTTTGCCCAGGTCAATACGCCAGAGTCGATCACCTTCCAATGTATAGGCATCAATGAATACGTTACCGGTATAGCCACTTTGGGAATTATCTTTTGAGTTTGTGGGGTCCCATTTAAGAATCACTTCATAGCGACCATCACCATCAAGATCACCCACGCTGGCATCGTTCGCCCTATAGGAGTAGGTGACGCCATCCGGAGTGACAGCGTCTTTCGGTGGTGTAATGGGGATCGAAAGATAGGGCTTTTCCCAAGCTTTGGTAGTGGCCAGCACTTTCCCTTCCGCGCGAATGTCGTAAACGGCACCACCGGTCCCCTGAGCGTCAAAATAATTGGTTTTGCCGACAATAGCGGTTGTGGATATGCGTTCGTCGTTTCGATAGATATTTACTCCAAAGCTATCATCGTCGCCCTCCAGTTTTCGCCACGACACCAGCACCCCTGTATCGGAGGGAACCGCAACCAAACCACGATCCAGGCGCTCAGTCTGACGACCGCTCGCGTTTTCATGGGATGCCCCGCCAATTCCGGCACTTCCCGCAGCCTGACTTGATGCATCCTTGCTCTCTTCGGGCTCTGGGTTGCAGCCGGAAAGACCCAGCAGAAGAAATAAAGACAGGCTCTGACATGCGATGATGAGCGCTGTTTTTTTTATAAAATAGTTCATGTTTTATATTTCCTTTCTGACTTTATAATTAGAGGATGATCAAACCTAAGCTGATTCGTATCTGCGGAAGGCACGGGTGCCCCTCGCCTTTGTTGGTTCTCCCTGAAATCACTCCACTCTCCCGAAACACCCACTCTGCTTGCCGGATCAAGTCCGTGCTTAATTTGACCCCGGGGCGCGCCCCTGCATCCATACCTTGAGATTATTTGATCATTATCGATCTATTACAATCATTAAAGGTCTTTTTTGTGCATATTGTCAATCTTCTAACGGATCCAAAGGGCGAAACGGTGGATATTGAGGAGCGGCCGGTCGGGCAGATATCTCAAAGTGGCCTGACCTGGCGGCATTACCAGCAACGCCCTGTGTACCCAGAGCCAGTCCGATTTGGGCTCCATATCGATGCTGCCTATAGGACATCACCCCATCCTTCATGCAAGACCGAAAGTGATTGATGATGACTACTAGTGTATTGTTTTGATTAAATGTGTAAACTATAGTTAATAAAGAAACTCAACGACCTCTCAGGACCCTTCTATGTCACAACACGATAAAACCTACGCGCACGTCACTTACGCCTGGGATGACAAGACTGCCGAACAGCTCGACCCTGTCGATGCTCTGGTATACCGCTCCAACATCCTGGGTGATGACCAACGTATAACCAATACCGGCGGCGGCAACACCTCCGCCAAGATTATGGAAAAGGACCCGATAACCGGGGCGGACGTTGAAGTCCTCTGGGTCAAGGGTTCCGGTGGCGATCTGCGCACCTCCAAGAAAGCCAACTTTTCCTCGCTTTATCAGGAAAAACTGCTGTCATTGCAGGACATCTACTACGGAAGTAAGGAATACGGGGCAAAAACACCGGTGGAAGACGCCATGGTGGGCCTGTTCAACCACACCACCTTTAACCTCAACCCGCGCGCACCTTCCATCGATACACCGCTGCATTCGTTTATCCCCTACAAGCACGTGGACCATATGCACCCCAATGCGGTGATCGCGGTGGCCGCCAGCAAAAACTCCAGGGCACTGACCGAAGAGATCTGGGGCAGCGATCTGGTGTGGACGCCCTGGCAGCGCCCGGGGTTCGACCTGGGCCTGCAACTGCAGCAGATCTGCAAGGATCACCCCCAGGCCAAGGGCGCCCTGCTGGCGGGCCACGGTGTGATCAACTGGGCTAACGACAACAAGGCCTGTTATCACCTGACTCTGGACATCATCGAGAAGGCGGCGCGTTACATTGAAGCCCGCGACAAAGGCGAAATGACCTTTGGTGGGACCAAATACGCCACTTTGGAAACAGCCAGGCAGCAGGCGGTACTGGCGGAAATTCTTCCCTTCCTGCGCGGCCTGGTGTCCGAGGAAGCCAAGATGATCGGTACCGTGCAGAGTGATGACGCCATTTTGCGCTTCGTCAATTCAGTGGACGCGCCGCGCCTCGCCGAGCTGGGCACCTCCTGCCCCGACCATTTTTTGCGCACCAAGATCAAGCCCCTGTACGTCGCCTGGGACCCGTCCACAGGCAGCGTCGACGAACTGAAGCAACTGCTACAGGATGGCATTGCCCGCTACAAGCAGGACTACCGCACCTATTACGAGACCTGCAAGCATGACAATTCGCCGGCAATTCGCCCGTCCAATCCCTCCATCTGCCTGATCCCCGGCATCGGCATGATCGCCTGGGGCAAGAACAAGAGTGAATCCCGCGTAACCGCCGAGTTCTATAATTGCGCGGTGGAAGTGATGCGCGGCGCCGAGGCCATCGATGAATACGCGGCTCTGCCCCAGCAGGAGGCCTTCGACATCGAATACTGGTTGCTCGAGGAAGCCAAACTCAAGCGCATGCCCAAAGAGCAGCCGTTGGCCCGTGACGTCGTGGTGGTGATCGGTGCCGGCGACGGCATTGGCAAGGCGACCGCGCACCGGGTGGCTTGCGAAGGCGCCCACGTGGTGTGTGCCGATCTACGTCTGGAAACTGCACGGAATACCGCACAGGAACTGACCGAAAAATATGGCGTGGGCATAGGCGTTGCCGGCAGCGGCATCTCCAACTGCGGTCCGGCCATTGCCCTGGAGGTCGACATCACTGACCGCCAAAGTGTCGAACGAATGCTCCAGCAGGTCGTGCTCGCCTATGGCGGCATCGATAAAGTGATCATCACTGCCGGCGTATTCCTGGCTCCCGGCCAGAATGGCATGGACAAGGATGCCATGTTCGACGCCAGCTTCGCAGTCAACGTCAAGGGAGGCTATATTGTCGCTACCGAGGCCGACAAAATCTGGACGGCTCAGGGGCTAAACGGCTCACTGGTGCTCACTACCAGCGTCAATGGCGCTGTCGCCAAGAAAGGATCGCTGGCTTATGACACCAGCAAGGCGGCCGCCAATCACCTGATACGGGGACTGGCCATGGAACTGGCGCCGCTGGTCAATGTAAATGGTCTGGCACCGGCCACCGTGGTCAAAGGCAGTACCATGTTCCCCCGTGACCGCGTGATTGCCTCGCTGACCAAGTACAACATCGAGTTCAGTCAGACTGAAGAAGACGACAGCCTGCGCGACAAGCTCGCAACCTTTTACGCTCAGCGCACCCTGACCAAGCAGCCCATTACACCCGAAGATCAGGCCGAAGCGGCCTATCTGCTGATTTCCGGTCAACTGAGTAAAACCACGGGTCAGATCATCAGTGTGGATGGCGGCCTGCACGAAGCTTTCCTGCGCTGATATAACTTATAGATAAGGTTAATTGATAATGAAAATGCTGATCGACAACAACCTGGTGGCAGAATCCAACAAGGCACTGCAAAGCGAGCTCGACTACGACTACGAAGCGCTGGGCAATCAACTGCAACGCAGGGGTATCGATATCGATGCCCTGACCGACAAGGCCGCCGGATTCACCGTGGCCGTGCCCAGTTGGGGAACCGGCACCGGCGGCACCCGCTTTGCCCGCTTTCCCGGCGAGGGCGAGCCGCGCAATATTTTTGAAAAGCTGGAGGACTGCGCGGTCATCAACCAGATGGTGCGCTGCACCGCCAAGGTGTCGCCGCATTTTCCGTGGGACCGGGTGGATGATTTCAAGGAGTTGCGCCAGCATGCCGACAATCTCGGCCTGGGTTTCGACGCCGTCAATTCCAATACTTTCCAAGACCAGCCGGGCCAGCCGCTGTCCTATAAGTTTGGCAGCCTCACCCATACGGATGCCGCCGTGCGCGAGCAGGCGGTAGCCCACAACCTCGAGTGCATCGAGTGGGGCAAAGCGCTCGGCTCCAACGCCCTCACCGTGTGGATCGGCGACGGCTCCAACTTCGCCGGCCAGTCTCATTTCCAGCGGCAACTGGAGCGTTACCTGGAGAGTGCGCGCAAGATTTACGCGGCCATTCCCGATGACTGGTCCATGTTCCTTGAGCACAAGATGTTTGAACCGGCTTTCTATTCCACGGTCATCCAGGATTGGGGCAGCAGCGTGCTCTGCGCCATGGAGCTCGGCCCCAAGGCCAAGTCCCTGGTGGACCTCGGCCACCATGCTCCCAATGTCAACATCGAGATGATTGTGTCGCGCCTCATCCAGTTCAAGAAACTGGCCGGCTTCCACTTCAACGACAGCAAGTACGGCGATGACGACCTGGACAGCGGCTCCCTGCACCCCTACCAGCAGTTCCTGATCTTCAACGAACTGGTGGACGCGGAATACCGCCAGCAGGAGGGATTCGATCCGGCTTATATGCTCGATCAGTCCCACAACGTGACCGATCCCATCGAGAGCCTGATCAATTCGGCCGCCGAGGTGCAGCGCTCCTACGTCAAGGCCCTGCTGATCGATCGCGAGACGCTGTACAGCCAGCAGGAAGAAAACGACGCGCTCATGGCCGCCAACACCCTCAAGGCCGCGTTCAACCTGGATGTGTCGCCGATTCTCGCCAGGGCCCGCCAGAAAGCCGGCGGCGCCATTGACCCCATCGCCTGCTACCGCGCCAGTGGCTACCGCCAGGCGGTGGGCAAGCAGCGGCCGAGCACTGGCCAGTCCGGCTCCGGAATCATATAAATGCAGCCCCGGATCTCTAGACCATGAAAGTCGGCCTGTTTATCACCTGCCCCGTGGACATCATCCGCCCCAGCGTCGCCGAAGCCACGGTGACGCTGCTGGAGGCCTGCGGCTATCAGGTGGAGGTGCCACCGCAAAGCTGTTGCGGGCAGGTCGCCTTCAACAATGGCGAGCCGGACAAAACCCGGCAGATGGCCTGGCAACTGGTAACCGCCTTCACCCACTGCGATTATGTGGTGGCCCCGTCCGGCTCCTGCGGCGGCATGGCGAAATGTCACTACCCGGAGCTGTTTCAGGGGGACGAGCGCCTGCCCGAGGTGGAGCGCTTCTGCGCCAAGGTGTACGAGCTCACTTCCTTTCTCGTGGAGGTCGCCCATTATCAGCCCGCGGACAAAATTGCCGGCCTGGAAGAGCGCAGAATCACCTACCACGACAGTTGCGCGGGATTGCGCGAGCTCGGTATCAAGCAACAGCCGCGAGAACTTCTGTCCCGTTGCGCCGGCGTGGAGGTGACTGAAATGCCGGACACGGAAGTGTGCTGTGGTTTTGGCGGTACCTTCTGCGTGAAGTTTCCCGAGGTGTCGAACAGCATGGTGACCGACAAGCTGCGCAATGCCGCATCGGTCGAGGCCGACATGCTGCTCGGAGGGGACCTGTCCTGCCTGCTGAATATCGCCGGCAAGGCCCACCGGCTGGGGCAGGCGATCGAAGTGCGGCACATCGCCGAGGTCCTGGCCGGTCATCTGGACACTCCCGCCATTGGGGCTGCGGAAACCCGCGAAGCCGAGCAATAATTTATGAATGCCTCACAAGATTTTAATGTCCGGGCTCACGAAGCTCTGGGCGACAGCAATCTGCAAAGCGCACTGGCCAAGGCCGGCGGCGGCTTTATTCACAAGCGGCAAATAGCTGCGTCCGCGGAACCCGATTTCGAGACAATGCGCGACCAGGCCAAGGAAGTGCGCGAGCATTCCCTGCGCGACCTGGATATCTACATTCAGCATTTTGAAGCGCAGGTGACCCGCGCCGGCGGCCAGGTGCACTGGGCGGAATCCGTGGAGGATTTGCGCCGCATCGTCCTCGACATCTGCCACGAGTCCGGCGCCCGCCACGTGACCAAGGGCAAGTCCATGGTCAGCGAGGAGGCGCATCTCAATCAGGCGCTTGAGGAGGCTGGCATCACCCCCTGGGAAACTGATTTAGGGGAATACATTCTGCAGCTGGCCAAGGAGCCACCGAGTCACATAGTCGCGCCCGCGCTGCACAAAACCAAGGGTCAGATCGAGCAGTTGTTTCGCCAGGCCCACGACCTCGGGGAGCGGGACCTGGAAGCCGTCAAAGCCATCGTTGACGAGGCGCGCGCAGTGATACGGGACCGCTTTCTCAGTGCCGACGTCGGTATTACCGGCGCCAACCTGCTGATTGCGGAAACCGGCACGGCCATGCTGGCCACCAACGAGGGAAACGGCGATCTCACCGCCAGCCTGCCCAGGACCCACATCATCACTACCTCTTTCGACAGAATAGTGCCGAGCTGGGAAGATGCCGCCAAGATCATGCGCGTGCTGGCGCGCAGTGCCACTGGCCAGTCGGTGACCTCCTACACCAGCTTTTTTTCCGGTCCCCGAGGCTCTTCTGATCCGAATGACCCCAATCAGGACGGCCCGGAAAACTTTCACGTGGTGCTGCTGGATAATCGCCGCACCCATATTCTCGACAGCGAATATCGCGAGATGCTGCACTGCATCCGCTGCGGTGCCTGCATGAACCACTGCCCGGTGTACCAGACGGTGGGCGGTCACGCCTACGGCAGTGTCTATCCCGGTCCCATGGGCGCGGTGTTGTCGCCCCTGATTCGCGGCAAGTCACAGGACTATGACCTGGCCAATGCCTCCACCTTTTGCGGCCGCTGCGAGGAGGTGTGTCCGGTGCGTATTCCATTGCCCAAGCTGTTGCGTTATTTGCGGGACGAAGGGCAACAGAAATATCCGAGTGGGCTGGTGCAGCGGGCATCCATGACGATGTTTACCGCCCTGGCCACTCGGCCACGGCTGTACCGGATTGCCACCAGCTTCGGCACCACTATCCTGCGCTTGCTGAGCGGACGCCGGGGGCGGCTGCGCCGTGTCCCCGGCATGGGGACCTGGACGGCACACCGGGATCTGCCGGCACCTCCTGTTACCCAGTCATTCCAAAGCCGCTGGCAACGGCAGCGCAGCGACAAGGCGGACTCCGATAACGTGATCTTCCGACAGTGAAATGAATAGCACTATGAATGAGACTTCTGCAAGAACACGTATATTGGGGCGTATCCGTCAGGCTCTGGGCCAGGAGCGGGAGTACAGCGAAGCGGTCTTTCGACGCTTGTTGGCAGCTGCTCCCAAGGCTCACACGCACCTCTCCACCATTGCCAACCCGGTCGATGTATTTATGGAGCAGGCCGAAACCACCGGCGGTCAGGTGGTCCTATTGCCGTCGGCGGCTCAGGTACCCGCCTGGCTGCAACAATCATCCTTTGGTGCACTGCCGATCGCCTTGTCCGATCAAGCGGACATCATTGCCCTGGACTGGTCCAACCTCGACCTACAGAGCGACTATCGCAGCCATGGTCAGGTGGGCGTAGTAAAAGCATCATTGGCCGCGGCCGAAACCGGCACACTGCTGCTGCATTCCCACGAGGTTGCCAGCGGCTTGCTCTACCTGGTGGACAGGCTGGTGGTTGTGCTGCAACGGACAGATATCAAAGCCCGCTATGAGGACCTGTGGACGGAAGGTCCGCAGAAGTCCGCAGAGGGCATACCCCGCGCGGTGCATTTGATTACCGGCCCCTCGCGCACAGCGGACGTGGAGCAGACCATCCAGGTCGGGGCGCACGGACCGCGGGAGCTGTATATTATTCTTCTGGAAGACGACTGACGCACTCCCATTACCTGAAAGCTATGCCGGCACATCAAGAATAAAAAAAGCCAGACACTCACTGAACGATTTACCTCCAGCGAGTATCTGGCCAAAAACGAGCGACGGGAAATCGCTAACTACGGACGTTTTTGCTCGTACCAATCATGCAACACATACCAGGCTTTCTTTTTAATGCCATTTTCAGACATCAAACCCTTGCGATTCCAGTAATCCTGAATATGCGCCAGGGGGCGGCGAGGGGATAAAAAGTCTTTCAGGATCCACGGCGACATCCCTCGGACATGCTCCATGTTTTCGATCATCTCCAGGTTATAACGGTAGACTACCGCCTGGTACTCTTCGGTAAAGATCTGGTCGGCATTACCGTGATAGCCCTGCAATGCGGCTGCGCCGAATTCGCTGATGATGATCGGTTTGTTGTAATCCGATACCCA
>CAZEWY010000155.1:0-8791 GCA_964515945.1 uncultured Cellvibrionaceae bacterium | reverse complement strand
TCGCGTAGCAAAAAGTTACCTTTGGAGCTACGAGATTGAGGGGCAGGAAGTAACTTGGAATCCCGAGCTTGCCACTCATGCAAGAGAGCTGGTTTTTGAATGTGCTACATACAAAGACCTCTATTTCCCATCTCTCGAATTCGACCCTGGGTGGCAGTATGCTGAACTGGAACGCGTAGCGGGCAGATGCCAAGAAATTTGGAGAGGATACCTGAACAAGCTAGAAACCATACTGGATGAAGCCCATGACCCAGTAGCGATATTGGAGGAACATAAGCTGATTGCTAAACAGGTTTGTAACTTTGACACGCTATTGAAACCAGTTCGTGAACAATGCTTAGAAATAGCACGAAAAAATACGTAACAATACGCTCCAGCCGATGCGCTAAAGCGCACGGCTGAGCTTCGCGTTAGCGCTGGGGAAACTATGACCAACAGAGATGAATTTTCTGCCCCGATAAAGAGAGCTCTTGCTGAGCGTAGTGGCTTCAGGTGCTCCTATCTAGGGTGTCCTAATGCAACCGTTGGACCCAGCAATGAATCTGATGTATCCGTCGCCAGAACGGGTGTTGCTTGCCACATAACGGCGGCTGCTCCGGGTGGGAGGAGGTTTGATCCATCGCTTACGCCAGAACAAAGAAGTTCGATTACTAACGGTATTTGGATGTGTCAAACGCATTCAGTAGAAATAGATAGAGATGAGGTCCGGTACACTGCACTCCTGTTAAGGCATTGGAAAGAGGTTTCTGAAGCGCGTGCAGATTATGCAAAAAATCACGGATGGGATTTTTTCGATAAGTATAATTTCTTTCCAATCGAGTCGCTTGCTGAAATAACTCTGAATTTGTCACGAACATCTTTGTCAAGCAGTCTTATTGGGAATGCAATTAATGATAGTTGCCTTCCTCAATTATGGGGACATGATCAGTCAATCATCATTAGAGACCTTCTAATTGAACTTTATAGAAACGCTTTTTCACATGGCAGATCCACTTCATACAATATTTCGATTTCTCGAAATAAGTTAGAGATTAAATACGATGGAGACCGGTTCAATGTATTTGATTTATTAAGTCATAATAGTGCTGATGGTGGTGCTGATACGCTCAAAGAAGTGGTTGAAAAATATAGCGATGACTTTGTGGTGAATTACCGATATGAAAATGAAAATAAAATAATAATACACAGGGTTCGGGATTTCGATGATTTAGCCGAATCTCTACCTTGCGTTGTATCCATCAGTGAGTTTGAAGAGAATGAAGTGAATATAGATATAGCCGTTTACGAAAAATGTGGAGCGCTATATATACTTCTTCCCTTGCACTTTTGTCGCTCGGACGTAAAAGGACTTCAGTCTAAATTGTCTGCAGTGGAGGCAAATGGCAAGCCAGTTTATATCGTAGGTTCAGATATTACAGATGCAACAAGACGGGCAATAGTGTCTAGATTTCCTGGGTTTACCTTTGTGCAAAGCAGGCGCTAACAATGCAAACCAGTCTGACTGGCTTTTCCGTTCCTTGTTTTGCGGTTTAACGCTACGCTACCGCAAAACAAGGAACGGAAAAGCCGCAGCTGTTTGCGGCGTTACGCAATCTCCAAGGGATAGTTAATGACAGAAGAAGAGCTGGGAAAACTACTCGGGGCGGTCGTTTTTAATCACTGGGAATATGTGCTTGGGGTTCTCGGTACTTTCATCGCTGCGTGTGTGGTGCTCTCATGGAAAATATCCAAGAGTTTCCACCAAAAGGAGTGCGATATGTTGCGAACCGAAATATCACACCAAAAGGACCGTTTCTCTCAATATGAAGCGGTCGTAGAACAGCGTATAAACCTACTTCAGGCGCAAGCGGAGCAGCTCACAGAAAAGCTAAGCCCCAAACCTCAGATTTTCTATCAAGGCCCTGTAATACCGAAGGAACAGACTGCTTGCTCTCCAGATGAAGATGTCAGGTTCAGCATTGCGCCGGAGCCTGATCAGCCGTCTGGAAACCGACTGCAGGATTTCCTAGACAAAACCGATCTGATAAATCGTGCGATAAAATTGGCCACGGGCGTTATGTAGGTGCGTAACAATGCAATTATGTACGCCACAGCAAGCTGTGGCCGGACCTCCATTACGGCGCTTCGCGCCTCCACTCCGGCCGCATATCGCAAGCGTTATGTGTGAACGTGGCCCGTCAATAAGTGAGTCGCATGCATGAACATAGATTTATCTCCAATAAGCACCGCTGTATACAGTATGTCTGTTAAAAATAAACAAGACAGCCATAGTAAAGAAGCATCGGTCGAGAAAAATAAACAAGACAGCCATAGTAAAGAAGCATCGGTCGAATTGCCTCCTTTCGATGACCAAAGGCGTCGGAGAGTCAATTCACGAATCTAAGAATATGCGAATGAGGATGCAGGTGTCATTTGACGGATTTGGGGAAGTGGCTGGCCCTGCCCTTTCAAGCACAGCGTTTTAATAGAGGATTGAACGGCTCTAAGTTAAAAGCGCTCTGCAGGAGGACAAACCAGGAGTGCGTTGATAGCCTAATTGCTTTGCAGCCGCCTTCAAACGGTGGACGCAGCCAACCAAACCTTTGAACTGACTTTCAAACTTGGTCACCAGAAAAAGCCAATGCTTTGGCTCAATGTCCAACCTATCCAGAATGGGCGGGAGATTCGCGGCTATGGCACCACGTTTACCTTCTCTGATGATACGGCCACTCCAGTCAACCAGCTGGATGTAGTCTTCCAGCCGGAACGGCAGACCTGCGGGCATGAGCTCTCTCGGGTTTCCAACGAAGGGCATCAGACTTTCTGGCTGATCACCACTACCTTTCAGCTCCTGAATACGGGACTTGATGGAGGTATGATCAGAGGTTTCAGGCGTGTCAGCCATCTTGGCGCGAACAGGGTTCAGGTCAACATAGGCCATGCAGGCGGCTAAAGCCTTTTCATCCAGCAAGGCTTGGGAACTGAAGCGAGATTCCCAGAACCGGCCGGTACATTGGTCTTCAGCATTGGCCTGGCGGGCGATAGGCTCATTCAGCGCCCGCATAAACCAGCTAATGTCACAGAGCTGGAGTCGCCACAGGTCCAGCCGCTCATTGACGACGTCGAGTTCTATCTCTGTTAGGGGATCACTTCTGAGGTATTTCTGGGTGAGCAGCGTGCCTTTGTACAGCTGATGCCATCGTTTACAGACCTCGTGATTGGTCCACTGTAGAGCCTTGGACTTGTTGATGTGCAGCACCAGATGGTGATGATTGGACATGACCGCGTAGGCACAGACGTCAATCGAAAAAACCTCTGCGAGCGCCAGAATGCGGTCTTCAATCCATTGGCGGCGGTGTTCGAAGGATTTGCCGGTGACGGAGTCACTCCCGCACAAAAAGGCCCGCCGCACACAGCGGGACGTACAGTGGTAGTAGGGTGTGGCATCCAACGAGATGAGCTGTTTCCTTGGTTTTGGCATGAATCGGCCCTCCTTGATTCGATACTGGACGAATATACAGCTTGATTACTGATTGATCAACTCCTACGATGGGTGTCTTGGTTAGTACGCAGACGTCTGTAGCCAATTCCCCTAGCACCATCCGATAAACAGTTTGCCATATGGAATACTATCAATTATAGTTCTTCACATGGAAAACTATACGGCATCTCTCGATAAAGCATTTCATGCCCTATCTGATCCTACAAGGCGATCAGTTATACAACGGCTTATTAATGGTCCAGCTACTGTAAAAGAGCTGTCCGAGCCGTTTGTTATGGGCCTTCCTTCTTTCATGAAGCACATCAAAGTGCTTGAAGAAAGTGGTTTGATCAGCTCTCAGAAAACGGGGCGTATTCGAACATGCCAGATAAAAGCAAACCAGCTAACGGCTGCTGAAAAGTGGTTGGCAGAACAGCGAGCGCTCTGGGAGGGCCGGACTGACCGGCTCGCTGAGTACGCTGAATCACTCGCATCCAAGGAGTATTCAAATGAAAAGCGAAAACGCTAAACTTACCATCTCTCGCATAATTCAGGCACCACGCTCCATTGTCTGGAAAGCTTGGACTGAAAAGCATCATTTTGAGAAATGGTGGATTCCGGAGCCCATCAAATGCAAGGTCGTTAAGATGGACATGATGCCAGGCGGCGGCTTTGAGACCCTCATGAGCGAAGATGGCAAGGATTTTCAGCCTCACGTCGAAGGTTGCTTTCTGGATATCGTTCCCCAGGAACGTATCGTTTTCACGACTGTTTTAACTGAAGGGTGGAAACCACATGATCCCTGGTTGGCGATGACCGCGATCATTACGATGGAAGATGCCGGCGGGAGCACTAAATACACAGCTCAGGCTTTGCATAAAAATCCGGAGGACAGTGGTAAACACCTGGAAATGGGTTTTGCGGAAGGCTGGGGTACTACAATAGATCAGCTGGAAAAGCTGACCATGAAATTGGCTTAGTTTCGAACAACTCATACGATGGATGTATTGCGAGGCACCCGATATTGAACATACCCTCCACCCAATCACCCTTGGCGTGTCAACTGTCAAGATGGGTATTTAGTTAATCAGCTCTAGCGCGCACGAGGTGGATATGAAAGTTAAACGAATAATGTCGAATATGGAGACCCCGAACATCGAGAAGGCGGCGGCCTTTTACGGAGAGATTTTGGGCCTCGATCTGATCATGGACCATGGGTGGTTCCAAACCTATGGTTCGGATGCAAAGATGACAGTTCAGGTTAGTTTCGGCTCTGAGGGTGGTTCGGGCACACCGGTACCGGATTTATCCATTGAAGTCGATGATTTGGAAACAGCATTGGAAAGAATGAAAAATGCGGACATCCTTATAGAATACGGACCGGTGAGCGAGCCCTGGGGAGTACGGAGGTTCTATGTGCGCGACCCGTTCGGGCGGCTCATCAACATCCTGCAACATGAAGGAACAGCTCCCTAACGACCATTCAAGCCGCTTGGGTCAAGATCCCACTCGCTAAAAATCCCCCCAATGAAACTGCATAACCGCCAGTGCGGCGATAGGCGCGGTTTCGGTGCGCATAACACGCGGGCCGAGAGCAAGAGCTTTGAAAGCATGGCGTTGCGCCAGGAGGATTTCGTCATCGGATAGGCCGCCTTCGGGGCCTACCAATAGACAGACTGATTCCGGTTTGGCCGTTTCCTTCAATTGCTGGTCCGTGCGGTGGTGAAGAACGTATCTGGCGGGGGCAGTACAGCCTTCAAGGTACTGCGGGAGTGCGAGGGGTTCGCGCAGTTCGGGCAGACGATTGCGCTGGCATTGTTCGCAGGCGCTGATGATGATTTGTCGCCAGTGTTGCAGGCGTTTTTCCAGGCGGTCGCCGCTGAGTTTTACTTCTGTGCGCTCGGTGAACAGGGGTTGAATGCGGGTAACGCCGAGTTCCGTCGCCTTCTGGATGACCCAATCCATGCGCTCGCCGCGGGACATGCCGATGGCGAGTTCAGTTGCCAGTGGCGATTCGGTTTCGGGTGATGAAAAGGCACCAATCGAAACGGTTACATTGCGTTTGCCGGCTTCGGTAATGACGGCGGAGTATTCTCCGCCTTCGCCGTTGAACAACACCAGTTCGCGACCCGCCTGCATGCGCAGTACTTTTACGATGTGGTGGGCCGGGTCCGCTTCCAGCTCAACGGTGGTGTTGGCGGCGAGCGGCTGGCTGGTAAAAATTCGCGGGACGCGCATAGCCGATTTTAATCCACCAAGCCCAGGCGCTTGACGATGGTGGCTGTAGGCTCCACCTGATTCATAGTATAGAAATGCAACCCTGGTGCACCATTTTCCAGCAGGGTTTCACAGAGTTCCGTCACCAGGTCCAGGCCGAAAGCCAGAATACTTTCCTCGTTCTCGCCATAGGCTTCCAGGCGCTTACGAATCCAGCGCGGAATCTCCGCGCCGCAGTTGTCGCTAAAGCGCGACAGATTGCGGAAATTGGTTATTGGCATGATGCCGGGATAAATGGGCTGGTCGATGCCGGCCTGCTGGCAGTGCTCGACGAAATAAAAATAGGCGTCGGGGTTATAGAAGTATTGCGTAATGGCATTGTCCGCGCCCGCATCGAATTTGCCCTTCAGATAGCGCACGTCGGTTTCGTAATCCTTCGCCTCCGGATGAATTTCCGGGTAGGCCGCCACTTCTATTTCGAAATCCTTGCCGAAATGCTTGCGCACAAAGGCAACCAGTTCATTGGCGTAAACCATTTGATAGGAACCGCCCATGCCGCTGGGTCTGTCGCCGCGCAGGGCGACCAGACGCTCCACCCCCAGCGCCTTGTACTCGTTCAGCAATTCCAGCACGGATTTTTCGTCATCGCCACCGAAGGACAAGTGCGGCGCGGTACTTATACCTTCCGCCAGCATGGCCTGAACAATACCCTTGGTCGTGTCCCGGGTGGATCCACCGGCACCATAGGTTACGGAAAAGAAATCCGGATTGAGTTTGTTTAACTCCGCTCTCACGATTTTCAGTTTTTCCTGACCCACATCGGTCTTGGGTGGAAAAAATTCAAAGCTCAGGCGGCTAGTTTGATCGCTCATATTTCTTTATCTTCTTGCAGATTTGCAATTCTGGGCGCCTCTAAAAACAGTGATTTTTTCGTGAGGGCAAGGAAGCACCGCGCGGAGAACCGGAGTGTACACGAAGTACATGAGGATTCGAGCACGGAGCTGACGCCGCCATCGCGGAAAAAGTGCATTTTTAGAGGTGACCATTAGTATTTATAGGTTTCCGGCTTGTAAGGGCCATCTTCGCTGACACCAATATACTTGGCCTGCTTCTCTGTAAGCCGGGTCAGCACGCCGCCGAAACCTTCGACCATGGCCTGGGCCACTTCTTCATCCAGCTTCTTGGGCAGCACCTTGACCGTGACATTGGCGACTTTTTCGTCGTCCGGAAGATCCGCGAATTTGCGTTCAAACAGGTACATTTGCGCCAACACCTGATTGGCGAAGGAACCATCCATAATACGCGAGGGGTGGCCAGTCGCGTTACCCAGATTGACCAGGCGACCTTCGGACAGCAGTATCAGATGATCATTGTCCGCCTTGTTGCGATATACCTTGTGTACCTGGGGCTTGATCTCATCCCACTCCCAGTTTGCGCGCATAAATGCCGTATCGATTTCATTGTCGAAATGGCCTATGTTGCACACCACCGCACCGGACTTCAATGCACGCAGCATGGCTGAATCGCAGACGTTGATATTGCCCGTGGTCGTGACAACCAGATCGGTTTTACCCAGCAGATCCTTATTCACATCGGCGAACTCGCCGGTGTTATTGCCATCCTTATAGGGTGAAACGACTTCATAGCCGTCCATGCAGGCCTGCATGGCGCAGATGGGATCAATTTCGCTGATCTTCACGATCATGCCTTCCTGACGCAGGGAAGCGGCAGAGCCTTTTCCAACGTCACCATAGCCGATGACCAGCGCCTTTTTACCGGACAGCAAGTGATCCGTGCCCCGCTTGATGGCGTCGTTCAGACTGTGGCGGCAGCCGTACTTGTTGTCGTTCTTGGATTTGGTCACGGCATCGTTGACGTTGATGGCGGGCACCAGCAGGCTGCCGTCACCCATCATTTCCAGCAGACGATGCACACCCGTGGTGGTCTCCTCGGAAATACCGTGGATATTTTTCAGCATGGCGGGATATTTATCGTGCACCATCTGAGTCAGATCGCCGCCATCGTCCAGAATCATATTGGCGTTCCACGCATTGCCATCTTTGACGATGGTTTGTTCGATACACCACCAAAATTCCTCTTCGGTTTCGCCCTTCCAGGCAAACACCGGAATTCCCGCCGCCGCAATCGCCGCCGCCGCGTGATCCTGGGTCGAAAAAATATTGCAGGATGACCAGCGTACTTCGGCACCCAGCTCAATCAGGGTTTCGATCAGCACTGCGGTTTGAATGGTCATGTGAATGCAGCCCATGATGCGGGCTCCCTTCAACGGCTGTTCGGCGCGATATTTTTCACGCAGCGCCATCAGCGCAGGCATTTCACCTTCGGCAATGCTGATTTCCTTGCGGCCCCAATCGGCCAGACTGATATCGGCGACTTTGTAGTCGGTAAATGACAAATTTTCGGCTGTCGACATGACGAATCCTCTTAAATTCTGATTAACAAATATAGGGAAAAGTTAGAAGGGAAAAGGGAAAAGATTCGTGCCTCCGCGAATGTAGTGCATACATCTTCATCGAGGGCTGTCACTGATCGCTATACAGGCCCAGCTATTCAAGGCTCCGTATTCTTTTCCCTTTTCCCTTTTCCCTTGTGTTTTAAAGCGCGCGTCGCAGCACGGCCGCTTTGTCGGTTTTCTCCCAGGTGAAATCCGGCAGCTCGCGGCCGAAGTGACCGTAGGCGGCGGTCTGACGGTAGATCGGGCGCAGCAGATCGAGCATTTCCACCAGGCCGCGGGGGCGCAGGTCGAAGTGCTCTCTCACCAGCTTGCCGATTTCATGGTCCGGCAATTTTCCGGTACCGAAAGTATTCACCGAAATGGACGTCGGTTCGGCGACGCCAATGGCGTAGGACACCTGGATTTCGCAGCGATCGGCGAGACCGGCGGCGACAATATTCTTGGCGACATAGCGGCCCGCGTATGCAGCGGAGCGATCCACCTTCGACGGATCCTTGCCGGAAAAGGCGCCACCCCCGTGACGGGCCATGCCGCCGTAGGTATCCACGATAATCTTGCGCCCTGTCAGGCCGCAGTCACCAACGGGGCCGCCGATAATGAACTGACCGGTGGGGTTGATGTGGTACTGGGTATCCGCG
>CAZEWY010000154.1:0-8815 GCA_964515945.1 uncultured Cellvibrionaceae bacterium | reverse complement strand
CGTTGTATCGCGGCGGTATCATAACCCCGGAAATGCAGAAAACGCATTTGTCGAGCCTTTTCAGGATAACTTGCCGGCCCCGATTTGAATTTTTTTCTCCAGGTTTGCATCAGTAAATCCTCCCAGTCATTGCGCTCGTCCAGGAAGGACTGGGCCAACGCGCCCTCTACTCCTCTTTCCGCCAGTTCCATAGCAATGCGTTCAGGCCCATAACCCTTTCTTGCCCGCATATTGACGTAGGCCTCAGTGAACCGCTCATCGCTCAGAAGTCCCTGTTCGGTGAGTTTGTCGAGCAGTGCAGGAATTGTCTCCCGGTCGTCTTCGGCCGGTAATTTTTGCAGAAGCTTTCTCTGCAATTCATGGCGGGAATGTTCGCGTCTGGCCAGCAAGCCAAGCGCTATGTTGCGCGGATTTATGGATCGGCTGTCGCGGATCTCCAAGCTGCTTTCCTGCTCTAGATTTTCCATGACAGCCGATTATTGCTCCTGTTGCGAACTCCTGGGCTCCTGTTACGCTTTTTCCGATACAGCCGGTTTTTCCAAATTTTCGGTGGTCACAACATCCGCGGATTTCGCATCTTTCTTATCCAGACCCAGCAATTCGGATTTGATTTTCTGCTCCAACAGCTCGGCAATTTCCGGGCGCTCTTTCAAAAACTGGATGGCATTCTGCTTGCCCTGCCCGATTTTTTCACCCTGATAGCTGTACCAGGCACCGGCCTTGTCGACCAGATTCAGTTTTACACCGTAATCGATGATTTCGCCCAGTCGGTTGATGCCCTGCCCGTACAAAATCTGGAACTCGGTCTGTTTGAAGGGTGGCGCAACCTTGTTCTTGACCACCTTGACGCGGGTTTCCGAACCCACAACTTCGTCACCTTCCTTGACCGAACCGATACGACGAATGTCCAGGCGCACCGACGAGTAAAACTTCAGGGCGTTACCGCCCGTGGTGGTTTCGGGGTTGCCGAACATGACGCCGATTTTCATGCGAATCTGGTTGATGAACACCACCAGGCAGTTGGCATTCTTGATATTACCGGTAATTTTGCGCAGCGCCTGGGACATCAAACGGGCCTGCAGACCCACGTGGTGATCGCCCATTTCTCCTTCAATTTCAGCCTTGGGGGTCAGCGCTGCTACCGAGTCGACAATAACGACATCAACCGCGCCGGAACGCACCAGCATATCGGTCACTTCAAGAGCCTGCTCGCCGGTATCGGGCTGGGAAATAATCAAATCGTCGACATTAACGCCGAGCTTTTCAGCATAGATAGGATCCAGCGCATGCTCGGCATCGATAAAGGCACAGGTACCACCCGCCCGCTGGGCCTGGGCAATAACCTGCAAGGTTAACGTTGTCTTGCCCGATGATTCGGGACCGTAGATCTCACAGACGCGGCCTTTCGGCAGCCCGCCGGTGCCCAACGCAATATCAAGCCCCAGAGAGCCCGTTGAAATACAGGGGATAGCGACACGCTCGCTATCACCCATGCGCATGACCGTGCCTTTGCCAAATTGACGCTCAATTTGCGACAAGGCTGCCTGTAAAGCTTTCTCTTTATTTGCATCCATCAGATAACCCCTTAGTGATTGTCGATGGCCCTGAATCCGTCGGTTTCAGGGCCATCTGTAAAGCCTTTTAATACCGCTTCTTCAACAAGCTCGGCACAGAATACGATAAAAATACTGTATACGCAAACAGTAGAGTAAATTTATACAGTATTAGGCACTTTCTGGTCCAGTTCTCTCTGGACCATGACCAGCAAGCCCTGTAACGCATGGGCGGTGGCCTGCTGGCGAACACTGTCCCTGTCGCCCTTGAAAATGTAGAGCTTGCTTGAGCAGTGGCCGCCGCGGGAGCACCAGCCAAGCCAGACGCTGCCGACCGGCTTTTCCGCGGATCCACCGTCAGGGCCCGCAATGCCACTCACCGCTACCGCATAATCCGCGCCGCTTTGGGCCAGTGCGCCAGCCGCCATGGCTTCCACCACTTCCCCACTCACGGCGCCAAATTGCTCAAGCAGCGCGCCATCCACCTGCAGCCAACGCTGCTTGGCCGCGTCACTGTAGGTGATGAACCCGGTGTGAAACCACTGGGAACTCCCCGGTACCGAAGTAATAGCCGCCCCTATACCACCACCGGTACAGGACTCAGCGACGCTGACAGTCGCGCCGCGCGCCTGCAGCAACTGACCCAGAGTCATGGAGAGGTGAAATATGTTCGTATGCATAAATGCAAGGTAATGGTTTGCGCGAAAAGCTGCAAGATCTATGAAATTACAGGCGACAAGCTGTTACAGCCAAGGCTGAAAAGCCTTTCCCTTGCTAGTTGCCACGTGCGCCTCTTAAAATGGACGCCATTCCATAACAGCCTCCAGCGACCCGAGATTTCATGCCCATCGCAACCCCCGCCGAACAGCATACCCCCATGATGCAGCAATACTGGCGCATCAAAGCCCAGCACTCCAACGAGTTGGTGTTCTACCGTATGGGGGACTTCTATGAACTCTTTTATGAGGACGCGAAAACCGCTGCCAAGCTGCTCGATGTGACTCTCACCGCGCGCGGCAAGTCAGGCGGCGAGCCGATTCCCATGGCCGGCGTGCCCTATCATGCCGCCGAGGGTTATCTGGCCAAGCTGGTCAGGAAAGGCATCTCCGTGGCCATTTGCGAGCAGGTGGGGGACCCCGCCACCAGCAAGGGGCCGGTTGATCGCCAGGTGGTTCGCATAGTCACGCCGGGCACGGTCAGCGACGAGGCGCTGCTGGATGCCGGTCGCGACAATCTGCTGGTAGCCGTTTGCGAACATGACAGTCTGTTCGGCATCGCCAGCCTCGATATGGGCAGCGGCCGTTTTGCGCTGCTGGAAATCGAGGATCAGCCGGGTCTCATCAGTGAAATCGATCGCCTGCGACCCGCGGAACTCCTGCTGCCGGAAACCCTGCAGTTGCCGGAGTGGATCATGCAGCGCCCCGGTACACGGCGGCGCTCCGAGTGGGAATTCGCCATAGACACGGGCACCAGCCTCCTGACCCGGCACTTTGCCACCCGGGACTTGAGCGGTTTCGGCTGCGGCGAGCTCACTGCCGCCGTGGGCGCGGCGGGCTGCCTGTTTGCCTACGCCCAGGAAACCCAGCGCACGGATCTGAGCCACATAACCGGCCTGTTGCAGGAAAGGCCCGATGAAACCCTGGTCATGGACAGCGCCACCCGTCGCAACCTGGAACTGGATATCAACCTGGCCGGCGGCGACGAAAACACCCTGTTTGCCGTACTCAATACCACCTCCACCGCCATGGGCGGGCGGTTATTGCGCCGCTGGCTCAACAGGCCCCTGCGGGACCGACAGAAACTGACCCAGCGTCAGCAGGGCGTCGGTGAATTGCTGGACAACTACCGGTTTGAAAGCCTGCACCAGCATTTGAAGCATATCGGCGATATGGAGCGCATTCTGGGGCGGGTGGCATTGCGCTCCGCGCGCCCGCGAGACCTGTCCCGCCTGTGCAGCTCCCTGGCGCAGTTCCCCCAGGTACAATCGCTGTTGAGTGAATGCAGAACACCTCACCTGCGAGACCTCTGCGGGTCCATCGGTGAATTTCCCGCCCTGGTATCGCTGCTGGACAGTGCCATCACTGAAAATCCTCCCGTGGTCATGCGCGAGGGCGGTGTCATTGCCGACGGCTACGACGGCGAGCTCGACGAGTTGCGCGGGCTGAGCAGCAATGCCGGCGAATTCCTGGTGAAGCTGGAAGAACAGGAGCGAGCCAGAACCGGTATCGCCACCCTCAAGGTCGGCTACAACCGCGTTCACGGCTATTACATCGAAATCAGCCGGGGGCAGGCCGACAAGGCCCCGCCGGAGTATATCCGCCGACAGACCCTGAAAAATGCCGAACGCTTTATTACTCCCGAGCTCAAGGAATTCGAGGACAAGGCTCTCTCCGCGAAAAGCCGGGCGCTGAGCCGTGAAAAGTTCCTCTACGAGGCTCTCATCGAAAAGCTCAATGAACACATCGGCCAGCTACAGCTTGCTGCATCGGCGATTGCCGAGCTGGACGTACTGAAGACTCTGGCGGAAAGAGCTGACCGTCTCAACTTCTGTTGCCCTGAACTGACGGAAGAACCCGGGGTTCATATTGAACAGGGTCGGCACCCAGTGGTTGAACAGGTCCTGCAAACCCCCTTTGTGCCCAATGATCTGACGATGGACCAACAACAGCGGATGCTGATCATCACCGGCCCCAACATGGGCGGTAAATCCACTTACATGCGACAGACCGCGCTGATTGTCCTGCTTGCGCAAATTGGCAGCTACGTGCCCGCCAGCGCTTGTCGACTGGGACTTGTTGATCGTATCTTTACCCGTATCGGCTCATCCGATGATCTTGCCAGTGGCCGTTCCACCTTTATGGTGGAAATGACCGAGACCGCCAACATACTCCACAATGCCACGCCCAAGAGCCTGGTGTTGATGGATGAAGTCGGCCGCGGCACCAGTACCTTTGACGGCCTTGCGCTTGCCTGGGCCTGCGCCAGTCATCTGGCGACCCGAGTCAGAGCTTTTACGCTCTTCGCCACCCACTATTTTGAAATTACCGCGCTGCCAGACAGCTTGCCAGGTATGACCAACGTGCATCTGGATGCCACTGAACATCTCGATAACATCGTGTTTCTCCACAATATTCAGACTGGCCCCGCCAATAAGAGTTATGGCTTGCAGGTTGCCAAACTGGCGGGTATCCCCTCCGAGGTAGTCACCGCGGCCAAGCAACAACTGGCGCAACTGGAGGCGGGGCAGCTTCCAACTTCCACGCCCTCGCATCAAAAGCCGTCGCCCCGCATAGAGACTTCCTCCAGCCCCCAGGGTGAGCTCTTCGCCAACACAGTACCCAGCGCGGCCGAAAAACGCTTGCAGACGGTGGATCCGGATTCCCTGACACCACGGGACGCCCTGGCACTGCTCTATGAGCTGAAAGCATTGATCGATTGATCAGGGGGCATGCCCTGCGGCCGGATACCTCTGAGCGCAACACTGGCAGTGTTGCGCTCAGAGCCTGGCGCACAACCTTTAGCGGCATCACCGGTTTAGCATAGAGAGAAGACTGATAATTCCCTACTCCAAATTCGCCAATTTCCTGATAGAATGTCGCCGCAGCTATACCAGCGCTGTATCGTTTAAAAAAGCAAGAGGTTCAAGCATGACATTCGTAGTGGGCGATAACTGCATCAAGTGCAAGCACACGGACTGTGTAGAAGTCTGTCCGGTGGATTGCTTTTACGAAGGCCCCAATTTTCTGGTCATTCATCCGGATGAGTGTATCGATTGCGCCCTTTGTGAACCCGAATGTCCGGTGGATGCCATTTTCTCCGAGGATGAGTTGCCGGAAGATCAGCAGGTTTACCTGGAGCTGAACGCGGAACTGGCGGAAGTCTGGCCCAACATCAGCGAGAAAAAAGATGCGCTTCCCGATGCGGAAGAGTGGGATGGCGTGCCGGATAAGCTGCAGTACCTTGAACGGTAGGTTTAGAGCTGCAAGCTGCAAGAATAGGATCGAATTGATTTAGATAGTCCGCTTTCCGCTATAGTGTTAGCCATTTAACGCCACAAAAAAGCCGCCATCAAGGGCGGCTTTTTTGTGACAGTGACCTTTGTGTGGAAAATCGCAGGTCGTAATGGGAATCCGGAGTTCTCGATTGTCGGGTTACAGGTAAAACCTACAGAGCCCCAAACAGGGATTCGGCGCTCAGGCCCTGCTTCTCGAGGATATCGCGCAGGCGACGCAAGGCTTCTACCTGAATCTGGCGAACCCGCTCCCGGGTGAGGCCAATCTCGCGTCCGACTTCTTCCAGTGTACTGGTCTCGTGCCCGCGCAGACCGAAGCGTCGCGCCAGAACTTCACGCTGCTTGTCGCTCAGTTCGTCCAGCCATTTGTCCAGGCTGGAATTGAGGTTCTCGTCCTGCAGCAGTTCAACGGGATCAGATACTTGCTGGTCCGGGACCGTATCTACCACCGCTCGGTCAGAAGACTGTCCCACGGGAACATCCATGGATGTGACCCGCTCGTTCAGCGCCAGCATTTTTTCGACGTCCGCCACGGGCTTGTCCAGCAGGGTGGCAATTTCGTCCGCGGTCGGCTCATGGTCCAGCTTCTGGGACAGTTCACGGCCAGCGCGAAGGTAGACATTCAGTTCCTTCACAACGTGGATGGGCAGGCGGATGGTTCGAGTCTGATTCATGATCGCCCGCTCAATGGTCTGCCGGATCCACCAAGTGGCATAGGTCGAGAATCGGAACCCACGCTCGGGGTCGAATTTTTCAACCGCCCGGATGAGCCCGAGATTACCCTCTTCAATCAGGTCCAGCAAAGCCAGGCCGCGGTTGACATAGCGGCGGGAGATTTTGACCACGAGGCGGAGGTTACTTTCGATCATGCGCTTGCGCGCGGCTTCCTCTCCACGCAAAGCCTTGCGCGCGAAATAAACTTCTTCTTCAGCTGTCAGCAGGGGTGAAAAACCGATTTCGTTTAAATAGAGCTGGGTTGCATCCAGCGTCTTGTCGTAGGTGTCGTCAATATCGAATTCTGATCGGGAACGCGTCTGTCGCTTCTTGGTGGGCGCAGTGTCTTCGTGATCATCGTCCTCGGCGCTGATGTCAGCATCATCATTATCGAGGTCACGTAAAATTACTGCATCTTCTGTGTATACACCTGAGTCGAGTTGAACTGCCATGATGTCACCCCTCTGACCTACGGTCGTTGTGCAGTTTTGATTGTTAATGGTGAGAGTGTAAATCCCATCATCATTTTCTGGTTCACCCGGCGGATTAACCTGCAATCCTGGGCATCTTGCACCCGGTTCGAGAGTCAATCCAGTTTCGGCAGATAGTCGACCGGGTTGACCGGTTTTCCATCAAAACGAATTTCGAAATGCAATTTGACTCTGTCTGTTCCCGACGATCCCATTTCAGCAATTTGCTGGCCTGCTGTTACTGCCTCTCCCTCCTTTACCAACAGCTTGCTGTTATGAGCGTAAGCGCTGAGATATTTGTCGCTGTGTTTGAGGATGATCAACTTACCGTAACCTCTCAAACCCGCCCCTGAATAAACGATATCTCCACTTCCGGCTGCAAGGACAGGCTCTCCCAATTCGCCACCAATATCAATACCTTTATTTAGACCACCATTCGAGTGGAATGGTGCCAAAATTTTTCCCTGCGCTGGCCACTGCCAGCTCTTCGGACTCTCGCTGACCCTGGGTGTCATTTTTGTTTTGGAGGGCGGCGTTTGATTTTCTGATCGAGAGGATGTCGGTGCCGCTTTTGGAGATATTGGTTCAGATGCCAATTGGGGTTGCGGAGTCGGTTCGGAGACTTGGCGGGAGGGCACTGACCGCTCGTTCAGATTCAAACTCAACCGCTGCCCCGGATAGATTTTGAAATCGCGGCCTATACCATTGGCTATAGCCAATTGGCGGTGATCCATATTGTAGCGCCAGGCAATTGAATAGAGGGTTTCCCCCGGAGCAACGATATGTTCATCAAGCCAGATATTCGGCGGCTGCGCCACGTCCGAGACAGGAGCCATAGTACCCGGCGCTGAACAGGCAGTCAGAGAAATTATGATGAATATATTAAACGGTGCAAGAATCCACTCGGCCCACACCCCTACTGATCGTCCCATCCACGCTGTCCAGACTGTCTGTAGAGAGCCCCATTGTTAGAGCATAATCTTCAGCTATTATATAAATTCTATGAGAAAATCATCTAAAAAAATTTAATGCGGTTGGCGATTTAGCTCATTTTTTGTTCAATTCTGGGAACTTTTTCGTCAATTTCTACGTCAATTTCATTAAATATAAGATTGTCTTGGCGCTAAAAACTCAATCAAAAGTATGATAACCGCACATGTAAAGACAGAAAAAAGCCCCAAAATTAATCGGGGATCATATTAACGGGTAATTCCTGATAAAAGAGGTACAAATCGCACAGGTTCCAGAACCTGGGTATGGAAATTATCGCCTTCTCCCTCGCGCACCACCATATGCAAATGCTGCTCGTCACCCCCCACGGGAATGACGAGTACGCCGCCCGGTGCCAATTGTTGCAACAGATCCCGGGGAATCTGCCGAGGCGCAGCGGCAGAAAGAATACCATCGTAGGGTCCCTCCTCCTGCCAGCCAAAGCCCCCATCTGAATGCTTGAAAGTGACATTGTGAAGATTAAGGTCGCGCAAACGCAGGCGGGCCTTGTCCTGCAACGGCTTGATACGCTCAACTGTCCAGACATGCCCCACCAACTGGGCCAGCACCGCCGTCTGATACCCGGACCCGGTACCGATTTCCAATACCCGCCCCAGATGCCCGCCGGCACCCAGCAGGATTTCCGTCATGCGCGCCACTATATAAGGCTGGGAGAGAGTCTGGCCGTGTCCGATGGGAAGGGAACTGTCTTCATAGGCGCGGTGGGAAAGCGCCTCGTCGAGGAAAAGGTGCCTCGGCGTGTTGCCGATGACATCCAGTACCTGCTGATCATTGATACCGCGATCAACCAGACGCTGTACCAGGCGGTCACGGGTGCGCTTGGAGGTCATCCCCACGCCTTCTAGTTTTAGTTGACTCACTGCTTGCTTCGATCCTGTGGATGAGGGAAAAGGGAAAAGGGAAAAGGGAAAAGTAGTCCCCTGTCACCCTTGCCATTTTCCACAATTGATAATGTATGGTTTAACCTTGGTCTTTAACCATCAAGGACGAATGCCGGGCATTCTTTTCCCTTTTCCCTTTTCCCTTTTCCCTTTTCCCTTTTCCCTTTTCCCTTT
>CAZEWY010000153.1:0-8833 GCA_964515945.1 uncultured Cellvibrionaceae bacterium | reverse complement strand
TATAAGCCTGTCGTAAAAGCCGTACCTATGCGAGTAGTACGGCTTTTATTTTTACGGTCAGAAACACTCAGACGGGGCCGATTGGCTCCGTTTTTGGGTGAATGCCAACTGGAGGATCAAGGTGGCGCGTAAACGAGTTGTAGTAACGGGTCTGGGGATGGTCAGTCCGCTGGGGAACAACGTCAAGGATACCTGGTCAGCAATCCTCCAGGGCCGCAGTGGCATTGCACCTATCGACACCTTTGACGCGTCGGCATTTTCGACACGATTCAGCGCTTCGGTAAAGAATTTCGATATCACGCCCTACATGAGCGAAAAAGACGCGCGCAAGATTGATCCGTTCATACGTTACGGTATGGTTGCCGGCATGCAGGCCATGGAAGATTCGGGTATCGATGTCACCGAAGAAAATGCCGGCCGTATGGGCTGCGTTATAGGGTCCGGTATCGGTGGTCTGGGTTCCATCGAAAACACCACCTTGACCATCAAGGAGCGGGGCCCGCGCCGCGTATCGCCCTTCTTCGTGCCCGGCTCCATCATCAACATGATCGCCGGCAATCTCTCCATCAAGTATGGTTTCAAGGGCCCCAACCTGGCGGTGACCACCGCCTGTACCACGGGCACCCACAGCATCGGCCTGGCGGCCCGTGAAATACTTCACGGCACGGCTGATGTCATGCTCGCGGGAGGGGCCGAAATGGCAACCACACCGGTCGGCATCGGCGGATTTGGCGCGGCCCGCGCCCTGTCAACGCGCAATGACGATCCCGCCAGCGCGAGCCGTCCATGGGACAGGGATCGCGACGGTTTCGTATTGGGTGATGGTGCGGGCATGGTTGTACTGGAAGAATACGAGCACGCCGTTGCGCGCGGTGCCACCATCCATGCCGAACTGGTTGGTTTCGGCACCAGTGCCGACGCCTTCCACATGACGTCGCCACTCGAGGATGGCTCTGGTGCCGCTGCATCCATGGACAATGCCCTGCGCGACGGGGGCATCAATCCCAATGAGGTTGATTACATCAATGCCCACGGTACCTCCACCTTTGCGGGTGACCTGGCGGAGTGCAATGCCGTGAAACGGGTATTTGGCGACCATGCGCATGAGCTTGCGGTCAGTTCCACCAAATCGATGGTGGGACATTTGCTGGGCGCGGCAGGTGCTGTCGAAGCCATATTCACAGTTTTGGCGTTGCGCGACCAGGTGGCGCCACCGACCATAAATCTCGACAATCCCGACGCCGGTTGTGACCTGAATTTTGTGCCTCACACCGCACAGGAACGCACCATTGATGTTGCCATCAGTAATTCCTTCGGTTTTGGCGGTACCAACGGTACCCTGGTTTTTCGCCGGGTCTGACGGCGGCGACCGTTGCCGCCGCCCCATCGGCTGTTCGCGCCATGAGTGAATCCAGTAGCGCCCAATCCCTGTGTCTCGTCAATGGCCTGCCGCAAACGCAGATTTCGGTTTGCGACCGCGGACTGGCCTATGGCGACGGCCTCTTTGAAACCTTGCGATTTCGAAATCGATACCTGCCGCTGTGGCCGTTCCACCGCGAGCGGCTAAGCAAAGGCGCCGGCGTTCTAGGGTTGGACCTGGAACTGGCAGCGATTGAGCAGAGTCTTGAAACGGCTTTGGCTTGGGCGGAGCGTCAGCAATTTACCCAAGGCGTGATAAAAATCATCGTAACCCGGGGGGAGGGTGGCCGGGGCTACAGTCCCTTGGCAAAGGCCACGTCCAAGGTGATCCTGATTCTCAAGCCGTTTGAGGCCGTGTTCGGTCAGGCGATTCCGGTGGAGCTCAAAAGCTGCTCCTATAGGCTGGCTCACAACCCGGTACTGGCGGGGCTGAAACATCTCAACCGCCTGGAACAGGTTATGGCCGCGCGATCAGTCGCGCTGGATTCGACACAGCAGGGGCTGGTGTTGGATATTGATGATCGTATTATTGAGACCCTGCACCACAACCTGTTTATAGTGAAAAACGGAGCGCTGCTCACGCCCGATCTCGCAAACTGCGGTGTGGCGGGAACCCTGCGCCGCGCCATACTGGAAATATTCGCACCGGCCATTGGTCGTGCCGTCGCTGTCGAGCACCTCTCTCCCGATGATCTGAAAACGGCGGACGAAGTCTTTATCTGCAATGCGCTCCACGGAATAATCCCGATTGGCCGCTGGCAGGACACAACCTGGGCCGAGGGTGTCGTCACCCAAGCGCTCAGGCAAGCCATCTCCAGTGAATGGAGCAATTTTTATGACTGATTTCAAAATAATTGACTGCCTATGACCGTTAATCCCCTGCGTATTTTTATCGCCATTTCACTCTGGTCAGTGGTGATGCTGGCCATAGCGGCTTTTTATTTTTGGTCCTGGCTGCAGACGCCCCACACGATTCCGGAGGTGCAACGCGAATTCGTCATTGCTCGCGGTGATACACTTTCTCATATTGCGCACAGACTGCACCGCACGGACATCATTCGCTGGCCCGATGTATGGAGTTATTACGCGCGTCTGTTTGAGCCGGAGCCGATCAAGGCCGGCGAATATCGGCTGCCGGATCAGGCCTCGCCTCTGGACATTCTGCACCAGTTGCAGGCGGGGGAAGTGATGACACATCCGGTGACATTCATCGAGGGGCACACCTTTGCTGAAATGCTGGAGATCTTGCGCGGGCTCGATAATCTGGAACATGATCTGGAAGGCCTGGGTCCCCAGGAAATCATCGCGGCTCTGGGCCTCGACATCAAACACCCGGAAGGCTGGTTTTTCCCCGATACTTACTACTACGTTGCCGGCAGCAGCGACAGCGGAATCCTGCAGCGTGCCCACAGCCGTATGCGGCGTATTCTGGAGCTGGAATGGCGCGCCCGCGCCATTGGTTTGCCCTATGAAACACCTTATGAAGCGCTCATCATGGCGTCGATCGTGGAGAAGGAAACCGGGGATCCCGACGAGCGCGATGAAATTGCCGGTGTTTTCGTGCGCCGCCTTCAGCAGGGTATGCGGCTGCAAACGGACCCCACGGTCATCTACGGCCTGGGCTTGAATTACGACGGCAATCTGCGCCGGGCCGATCTCAGCCGGGCGACGCCCTATAACACCTACACCAATGATGGTTTGCCACCGACACCCATTGCCATGCCGGGCCGCGAGGCGATTCACGCGGCTTTGCACCCCACCGAAGGCAATTCTCTCTATTTTGTTGCGCGCGGGGACGGGACTCATTACTTTTCCGCGACTCTGGACGAACATATCAATGCCGTGCGCCGCTACCAGAAAATGGGGCGACGGGATGATTACCGTTCGTCACCTATCCCACAGGCGGTTATCGAAGAGGTCATGGAAGACGAAGAAAAAGCCCTCAAGAGTGGGGATCTGAACGATGACTGAACGGGGCAAGTTCATTACTGTCGAGGGCACTGAAGGCGTCGGCAAGTCCACCAACATTGCCTACATAAACGAATGGTTGATCAAAGCCGGCTGTACTCCCCTGGTCACACGGGAACCTGGCGGGACTCCTCTGGCGGAAGAGATTCGCGATCTGTTGCTGGCGAACCGCACGGAACAGGTCGACGCGACCGCGGAACTCCTGCTGATGTTTGCCGCCCGGGCCCAGCATCTGAACCGGGTCATTGAACCGGCCCTGGCGTCGGGGCAATGGGTACTCTGTGACAGGTTCACGGACGCCACCTTTGCTTATCAGGGTGGCGGTCGCAGACTGGATCTGACAACCATTGCCCGGCTCGAATCTCTGGTACAGGGTGTTCGGCAGCCGGATATCACCTTCTATCTCGATATCGATGTGACAACCGGTCTTGAGCGCGCCCGACAGAGAGGGGATCTGGATCGCTTCGAGCAGGAAGATATCAGCTTCTTTGAAAGGGTGCGCAAAACCTATCTGGATCGCGTCCGCCAATACCCCGACCGGTTTATCGTCATAGATGCCGGTCAGCCCCTTGAGGATGTGCAGGCGGCCATAGGACAGGCTTTGGCCCGGTATTTTTAGGTCGGTATTAAAAGGGGCAGGGCGAGTGCAGCTCCAGCGGAGCCCCTGAAAGTGGGTGGCGAAAGCCGAGACTTTCCGCGTGCAGCATTAATCGACCGAACCGCTTTTCCGACTCTTCACCGACATAGAGCGCATCCCCGAGAATGCCATGCCCCAGTGCCTGCATATGAACGCGCAGTTGATGGGTGCGCCCGGTGACGGGGTAGAGGCAGACACGGGTGGTGCGCTCGGCCCTGTTGACAGACTCGACTTCGAATCGCGTCAGGGCATTTTTGCCGCGTTGCCAGCAGACTTTCTGGCGCGGTCGGTTCTCCCAATCGCACAGTAGCGGCAGGCAGACCTCTCCACCCGCTGAGGTCATGACACCCGAAATCAAGGCTTTATAGCGCTTGCGGATGCTCCGGGTTTCGAAGAGCCGGCCCAGTGCTTTCTGGGCGTCATAGTGCAGCGCGAAGATCACCAGCCCGGACGTTGCCATATCGAGCCGATGCACCACCCGGGCATTGGGATGAATTCGCTTGACGCGATCGAAGAGGTTATCCGGTGAACTCAGACCGGGCACGCACAGCAGCCCGGCGGGTTTGGCAACGACGAGTAAATCCGCGTCGCGGTATATTTCGGAAATCATAAGCTTGTGGGTATTTGTGCAGAGGGCGCCATTATCGCAAAGGCGGCCGCTGCCTGTTAAGCTATCTCTTTCGCGTTGAAGGTAGTATCACCATGTCCTTGCAGCCCATGCCGCCTTATCCGTGGCAGCAATCCTTGTGGGAAAACTTTATTACCTGGGTGGGGCAGGACAGGCTGGCCCATGCCCTGTTGATTACCGGCCCCGAGGGCCTGGGTGGCTTGGCGTTGGCCGGGGCCATGGCCCAGTACCTGCTGTGCAATGCGCCCACCGGGCCTTTGGCCTGCGGCAAGTGTCGGGGCTGTCAGCTGGTTGGCAGCGATACTCATCCGGACCTCAATATTGTTCAGCCGGAAGCCCCGTCCACCGCCATCAAGATCGATCAGGTGCGACAACTGACCGAATTCATCGGCAAGACGGCCCAACAGGGCGGGCGTAAAATTGTCATTCTCTCGCCCGCGGAAGCCATGAATGCCAACGCGGCCAATGCGCTGCTGAAAAGCCTGGAAGAGCCGGCCGGCAGAACCCATTTACTGGTCGTCAGTCCGGAACCCAGCCGGCTGCTCGCCACTATCCGCAGCCGTTGCGCCAAACTGGCATTGACCGCACCGCAACAGGCCGTTGCTCTCGAATGGTTGGCGCAGGCGGGCATTACAGGCGCGGAACAATTGCTGGCCCACGCCGGGGGCGAGCCGCTCAAGGTCCAGCGCTGGTACGAGCAGGAATTTACCGCGCAACAGGATCGGATGCGCAAGGATCTCGAAGATCTTTCGGCGGGTACGCGCTCACCGTTGGCTGTCGCCAAGGGTTGGCTGGATTTCAGACCCGTCGAGGCGGTGGACTGTCTGCTTATCTGGGTGCAGGAGTCCATAGTGCGGAGCCAGACGCAAACTGATGGCGTTGACCGGAATGCCGATGACCTCGGCCGCTGCCTCAGCGGCGTCCCAACCCAATTATTGTTTCGCTACTGGGACAAATTGACCCATACTAAAATGGAACTCTTGAGCCAGAATAATCCCAACCTGGAATTGCTGCTGGACGAGTTGTTGATTGGCTGGTCTGCGCTCTGCCAGCAGGGGTCTCGATAGACCGGGTGGGGCCTGTTAGACAGCATTGCCAATATTGGCTACAGTTACCGCGTCAGAACTTTCTCGCGCGGACATTCCTGACGCGAAGTTTTCAGAGGACAGAATATGCAAGGTATAGGTGGCGGCGCTCGCAATGGCATCTTGTCTTTGACCATCCGGGACAAGAGCGTGCTCTATGCCGCCTATATGCCGTTCGTCAAAAACGGCGGTCTATTTATACCCACCAGCAAATCCTATAACCTGGGCGACGAGGTCTTCATGTTGCTCAGTCTGATGGACGAGCCTGAAAAAATTCCCGTGGCCGGAAAAGTGGTCTGGATAACTCCCCGTGGCGCCCAGGGTAACCGCGCCGCGGGCATAGGCGTTCAGTTCAGCGGTGAGGACGATCTGGCCTCGAAGAAAATCGAGACATATCTGGCTGGCGCCCTGGATTCGGAAAGACCCACTCACACCATGTAAAATGGCATCCTGTCTGGAAGAGCCTACCCCTTACCGATCATCATTTTTTCCGATAGAGCAGGTTTCCGATGCTGATAGATTCCCATTGCCACCTGGATCGACTTTCCCTCGAAGCTTGTGGCGGCAGCCTTGACGCGGCGCTTGCGGCTGCCCGGGAGCGGGGCGTGGATACCCTGCTGTGCGTATGTATCAGCGATGAAAACCGGGAGGCGGTGCTGTCGATTGCGCGGCAATACCCCAACGTTTTCGCCTCGGTAGGCGTGCATCCCTCAGATGTGATGACCGAAGTTGTCGAAGTCGAGACACTGAAGCAGTGGGCTGCGGATCCAGCAGTTGTTGCCCTGGGGGAGACGGGGCTGGACTATTTCTATTCGGCGGACAGTGCCGCCATACAACAGGCCAGTTTTGCCGCTCATCTACAAGCGGCGGGGCAACTGGATCTGCCGGTGATAGTCCACACCCGGGAAGCCCGCGAAGATACCCTCACACTCATCAGGGAGCATGGCAATCCCGACTCCGCCGGCGTTCTCCATTGCTTCACGGAAAGCTGGGACATGGCCGTCGCCGCCATGGACCTCAATTATTTCATTTCCATCTCCGGGATAGTGACCTTCAACAGCGCGGCGGATTTGCGCGAAGTGGTCAAAAAGATGCCGCTCGACAGGCTCTTGCTGGAGACCGATTCCCCTTATCTCGCGCCAGTGCCCTACAGGGGCAAGTCCAATCAACCGGCCTACGTCCGGGAAGTGGCGGAATTTGTGGCGGACCTGAAGGGTATCCGCCTGGAGGCCCTGGCCGAAATCACCTCAGACAACTTCTACCGGTTGTTCCGCCGGGCGGCGCCGAAAGGGTCAATCTGATAAACTGGAGACAGTGCACCACGCCAACCAAACAGGAGAAACAGCGGATGAAAGAACAAATACTGACGATGCTGGCGCTGCAAGACAGCATGAACCAGCGCGTCCATCCCCAGTGGCGCTCCCAGGGCAATGCGTGGTATCGGGCTATCTGGGTGGAATGCGCGGAACTCCTCGATCACTACGGCTGGAAGTGGTGGAAAAAGCAGGAGCCGGACACCGAGCAGGTTGCCCTGGAACTCATTGATATCTGGCACTTTGGCCTGAGCCACATGCTCGAAAGTGGCAAATCTCTCGATCTTCTCAGTGCCGAGATCGAACGGGATATCGCCGCCACCGCCGGATCCGGCGATTTTCGGGCCGACGTGGAGGGTTTTGCCGCGCGTGTCCTGTGTGACAAGGACTTCGACGTCGCCGGCTTCGCGCGCCTGATGGACGGAGTGAATATGAGCTTTGAGCAGCTCTACAGCGGCTATGTAGGCAAGAATGTTCTTAATTTTTTCCGCCAGGATCACGGTTATAAAGATGGTACCTATCGCAAAACCTGGAGCGGCAAGGAAGATAATGAGCATCTGGTCGAAGTCCTTATGGACCTGGATTTGACCAGCAGTCGCTTCAAGGAAGATCTCTACGAGGCGCTGAAGCTGCGCTACCTGCAAACAGCCTGACCATGACTCCCGCGCCTTTTGCGGCGCATGCCAAAACAGGCCCGATATGGGGGATTTGGCGCCGGTCGGCGGGTTTTTAATGACTTTTACTGACATTTCTCTATAATGGCGCCCGCCCTGACACACATAGATTCGCAGCAAGGGCGGGCGCCTGCGCCGGCCTTCAACAACACACAATGGTAAAGATACGGAGATTTATCGTGAAAGCACCCGTTCGTGTAGCCGTCACCGGTGCGGCTGGTCAAATCAGTTATTCCCTGTTATTCAGAATCGCCGCCGGCGATATGCTGGGTAAGGACCAGCCCGTCATTCTGCAATTGTTGGAAATTACACCGGCACTCAAGGCCCTCGAAGGCGTCGCCATGGAATTGGACGACTGCGCTTTTCCGCTTCTGGCGGGTGTGGTCTGCACCGACGACGCGGCTGTCGCTTTCAAGGATGCCGACTACGCGCTGCTCGTGGGAGCGCGGCCCCGGGGTCCGGGTATGGAACGCAAGGACCTGCTGGAAGCCAATGCCGCCATCTTTTCCGTTCAGGGCAAGGCGATCAATGACCATGCCTCTTCAGGCATCAAGGTCCTGGTGGTGGGCAACCCCGCCAATACCAATGCCCTCATAGCCCAGCGCAATGCGCCCAATATCGATCCACGGCAATTTACCGCCATGACCCGTCTGGACCACAACCGGGGACTGACCCAACTGGCCATCAAAACCGGTGTGACCATCAACGATATTACCCAGGCCACTATTTGGGGCAACCATTCGTCCACTCAGTACCCGGACCTGTTTCACGCCCAGATCAAGGGCGAGCCGGCCATAGAGCAGGTTCAACAGGACTGGTACCGGGACAGTTTTATCCCGACGGTACAAAAGCGTGGGGCGGCCATTATTGATGCCCGTGGTGCATCCAGTGCCGCATCAGCGGCCAATGCCGCCATCTTCCACATGCGCGACTGGGCACTGGGCTCCGCGGACAATGACTGGGTCAGCATGGGTGTCTACAGCGATGGCAGCTACGGCATCGAAGAAGGGTTGATCTACTCCTTCCCCTGCACCTGCCGCAATGGCAATTGGGAAATCGTGCAGGGTCTGGATATCAGCGACTTCTCCCGTGAAAAAATGCTCGCTACC
>CAZEWY010000152.1:0-8835 GCA_964515945.1 uncultured Cellvibrionaceae bacterium | reverse complement strand
AAATATCCAGCAGTTTTCACAGGATTTCGCCGATGTGGAAACCATACGGCTGGAACAAAACTACCGCTCCACCGCCACCATTTTGCAGGCCGCCAATGCGGTTATCGCCCACAACAGCGACCGGCTCGGCAAGAACCTCTGGACCGCCGGGGCCGAAGGCGAGCCCGTGGATCTCTATTCCGCCTTCAACGAGCAGGACGAGGCGCGCTACATAGTCGAGCGTATCAGTGACTGGGTGGACCAGGGCAATGCCCGCGCCGGCGCCGCCATTCTCTATCGCTCCAACGCCCAGTCGCGGGTGCTGGAAGAGGCCTTTATCCGCGCCGGCGTGCCCTACCGCATCTATGGCGGCCAGCGCTTTTACGACCGTCTGGAAATCAAGAACGCCCTCGCCTACCTGCGCCTGCTGGTCAACCGGCGGGACGACACCGCCTTCGAGCGGGTGATCAACACGCCCACCCGGGGCATCGGCAGCAAGACCGTGGACAGCATTCGCCTGTTTGCGCGGGAGCAGGGCTCTTCACTGCTCGAAGCCGCGCAGGGGATTGTGCGCAATGCGGCTTTACCGGCCCGTGCCAACAACGCCGTCAAAAGCTTTATTCAGTTGCTCGATGAGCTGGAAGCCGCGATTGCCGACATGCCCCTCGACGAGCAGGTCGAGCATGTCGTTCATGAGAGCGGTCTGCTGGAATTCCACGGCAAGGAAAAGGGTGAGCGCGGCCAGGCCCGGGTGGAAAACCTGGAAGAACTGATCAGCGCCTGCAAGGCCTTCGAACTCGACAACGAGGAGCTGACACCCCTGGAAGAATTCCTCGACAGTGCCGCCCTCGACGCCGGCGATGCCCAGGCCGACGAATATGAAGACGCGGTGCAGATGATGACCCTGCACAGCGCCAAGGGACGGGAATTTCCGCTGGTGTTTTTGGCCGGCATGGAAGAGGGGCTATTCCCCCACAAGATGTCCGTCGAAGAGCCAGGCCGTCTGGAAGAGGAGCGTCGCCTCTGTTATGTGGGCATCACCCGGGCTATGGAAAAACTGGTGATCTGCGCCGCCGAGAGCCGGCGCCTTTACGGCAATGAAAACTTCAATCCCCTGTCGCGCTTTGTGCGGGAAATCCCGTCGCAGCTGATCCAGGAAGTGCGCGTCAAATCCACCATCACCCGCCCCGTCAGCTTCGGGCGTTCAGCGGATCTGGTGGATTCCGGCGAAGGTTTGCCCTTCAACCTGGGACAGCACGTCAGCCATCCCAAATTCGGTGAAGGCATCATTCTGCAGTTCGAGGGCCAGGGCGCCCAGGCCAGAGTCCAGGTCAACTTCAGCGACCAGGGCAGCAAATGGCTGGTGTTGCAGTACGCGAAATTGGAGGGGGTTTAAATCTCAGGGAAAAGGAAAAAGGGAAAAGATTCGTGCCTCCGCAAGTGTAGTGCACAAATATTCGTAGGGACTGTTACTGTTCGCTTACCTATCCCAAGGCCCCATATACTTTTCCCTTTTCCCTGTCTCTATCAACCCCTATCCGGCACGGGCCGGGTGCGGCCGGCGCCGTCGATGGCGACATAAACGAATTCACCTTCGGTGATCTTTTGCTGGGCCGAGCCAAAATGCTTGACCCAGACCTCAATGCGGATCTCGATGGACGAGCGCCGGATTTCCTGCACTTCACAATAGCAACTCACGGCTGCGCCAACTGGCACGGGTGCGAGGAAAACCATGCTGCCGACGGCCACGGTGGTAACGCGGCCCTGGGCCACCTCCCGCGCTATTACGGCGCCGGCCAGATCCATTTGTGACATCAGCCAGCCGCCATAGACATCGCCATGGCAGTTGGTGTCGCGTGGCAAGGCGAGAACCTGCAAGGCCAGTTCTCCGCCGGGTGTGGGGTCTGTATCTATGTCTGCCATGAATTTACCTGACTCTTTGCTGGGGTTCTTTTAATAATTAGCGTGAACTTTCCCGAACTGCAACTAAACGCATCTATTCGATGAGCTGTTACCGACGAGATGTCATTCACTGTAACAAATTTGTCACAGACTCTTCATACAATAAATTCACAGTTTGCTACAGGCGTATGCGCATGGGCGCAAATGCCGGTCTTACCCGGAGTGAATTATGAAGAAGCTTATAGTTGGTACAGCAATGCTATCCGCAGTTTTATTGGGGTCGCAGGCGGTGTGGGCCGCTCGCGATTACATTAATATAGTCGGTTCCTCGACAGTTTTCCCCTTCAGCAAAGTCGTCGCCGAGCGTTTTGGCAAATCAACCGGTTATAACACGCCCAAGGTTGAATCCACCGGCACTGGCGGCGGCTTCAACGAGTTCTGTAAGGGCGTGGGTGAAGGTTCCGCCGATATCGCCAATGCTTCGCGCAAGATCAAGCAATCCGAGATTGAGTACTGTGCCGAAAACGGCGTAGACGAAATTGTCGAAGTCCTTATCGGTTACGACGGCATCGTGGTGGCCAACTCCGTAGAAGCGCCACGGCTTGAGCTGACACTGAAGCAGATCTTCCTCGCGCTGGCCAAACAGGTACCCAACCCGGACGGTTCCAAAACCCTGGTGGACAACCCTTACCAGACCTGGAACGAGATAGATGCGACCCTGCCCAAGACCAAAATCGCGGTACTGGGGCCACCGCCGACATCCGGCACCCGGGATGCTTTTGTTGAACTGGCCATGGAAGGTGGCTGCAGTGAATTTGACTGGATCAAGGCCCTGAAAGGCAGCGACAAGGGCCGCTACAAGAAGGTCTGTCACATCCTGCGTGAAGATGGTGCTTTTATTACGGCCGGGGAAAATGACAACCTGATCGTGCAAAAATTGAATGCCAACCCCAGGATGCTTGGCATCTTCGGGTTCAGCTTCCTCGACCAGAACTCCGACAAGGTCCAGGCCTCCGTGATCAATGGCGCGGAACCGACCTTTGATACCATCGCCGATGGTACCTATCCCATTTCCCGACCGCTGCTGTTCTATGTAAAAAAAGCGCACGTTGGCGTGATTCCCGGCATCAGGGAATTCCTCGCGGAATTCACCAGCGAGAAAGCCTGGGGTGATTTCGGCTACCTGTCCGATAAAGGTATGATTCCCCTGAGTCAGGCCGAGCGCAAGAAAATCGGCAAGCGCGTGGCGGAATTGCAAACGCTGTAAAGCGCGATGAATCGGCAATAACCATAGCCCGACATTGTCGGGCTGTTTTGTATTTAAGCAAGCGGTTAAAGAATTGAGAGTCGGATAAATTATGAGCTTGAGTCTTCTGTTGGTGGCAACCTGCGTGCTGGCCTTTATGGCTTTTGTGGCCGGCCGCACACGTTCCATCACCCAGGCCTCCCATATCGGCGGCACTCGTCACCTCGACTCACTGCCTTTTTATTACGGCGTGCAAACTGCCGTTTGGTGCCTGGTGCCCAGTCTCGCGGTACTCTGCCTGTGGCTGTTGTTGGATGGCCAGATAGTGCAGGGCCTGGTATTGCAATCCCTGCCAGAAGCTCATCGCCAGGTTTCGGGGGACGAGCTCAGCCTGATGATGAGCCAGGTGACTAACCTGGCCGCTGGCACCAGGCTTCCCGGAGCGCCGGATTATCTGCGCGAAGCGGCGGAACACCTGAAGTATTTGCGCGAACTCAACCGTTGGGCCATGACCGTGGTAATACTGGCGGTGGCCATGCTGGGTGGAACCTGGGCGTGGCTGCGGGTCAACCCGCGATTGCGCGCACGCAACCAGATGGAATTGACCTTCAAGATCGGCCTACTGTTGTGTTCCTGCATCGCCATTCTCACTACCGTGGGTATCGTTTTCTCGGTGCTGTTTGAATCCCTGCGCTTCTTCAGCAAAGTACCTGTCCACGAATTCCTGTTTGGCCTCGACTGGAGTCCGCAGACGGCCATTCGGGAGGACCAGGCCGGTGACGGCGGTTCCTTCGGCGCCGTACCGCTATTTACCGGCACCCTCCTTATTGCCGGCATCGCTATGCTCATAGCCGTACCCACTGGCCTCATGTCCGCCATTTATCTCTCCGAGTACGCCAGCCGCGGGGTGCGAGCCATCGTCAAGCCCCTGCTGGAAATACTGGCCGGCATACCCACGGTGGTCTACGGTTTTTTTGCCGCCCTGACGGTGGCGCCGGCCATTCGCGACATGGGCATCACTTTAGGGTTGAGTGTGTCTTCCGAAAGTGCTCTGGCGGCGGGTTTGGTGATGGGCGTTATGACCATTCCCTTCGTGTCCTCCCTGTCCGACGACGTCATCAATGCTGTGCCGCAATCCATGCGCGACGGCGCCCTGGGGTTGGGGGCCACCAAATCCGAATGCATAAAGCAGGTGGTTCTGCCCTCGGCCCTTCCGGGCATTATGGGGGGTGTGATGCTGGCGGTATCCCGGGCCATTGGCGAGACCATGATTGTGGTTATGGCCGTGGGCCTAGCCGCGAACCTGACCGCCAACCCTCTGGAATCCGTGACCACCGTAACCGTGCAGATCGTCACTCTGCTGGTGGGCGATCAGGAATTTGACAGTGCCAAAACCCTCGCCGCCTTTGCCCTCGGTCTGGTGTTGTTTGTGGTGACCTTGGCGCTCAACTACATGGCCTTGCATGTGGTGAGAAAGTATCGTGAGCAGTACGAGTAATATTAAAGAGTGCCCTATGTCCAATACACGTGAACTGGTCGAGAAAAACCTGGCCAAACGCTATCGCGCCGAAAAGCGCTTCCGCTTTGCCGGCCTATGCGCCATTGGCTTCGGGCTTCTGTGGCTGGTGGTGCTTTTCACACAAATCATCAGCGAGGGCGTGGGCGCGTTTACCCAGACCTCCGTGCAACTGGAAGTGGAATTTTCAGCGGAAACCCTGGGCATAGACGATGCCACCGATGACCAGCAACTGGCGCTGGGCAACTTCACCGGCATAGTGCGGGAAGCGCTGAATGAACGTTTCCCGGATGCCAGTTCCCGCAGCGAATTGCGCGAACTCTACAGCATTATGAGTTCGGGGGCGGGCTACGAACTGCGGCGAAAACTGAAGGCGGACCCGCAACTTCTGGGCGAGACCCGCCGCATCTGGTTACTCGTGGATGACGACATCGACACCTATGTCAAAAGTCGCGGCGATGAGTCGGCTTTTACCGGACGCGTGTCCGAGGTCACCATCGAAAGAATTAGTAGTCTGCTGGAATCCGGCGACATGAAGCGCCGGTTCAATTTCAACTTCTTTACCAACGGAGATTCCAGCGAACCGGAACTGGCGGGGGTGCTGGGCGCCATGCTCGGCAGCTTCTTTACCCTGGTGGTGACACTGGTGCTGTCATTTCCGGTGGGCGTGGCGGCGGCAATCTATCTTGAGGAATACGCGCCGCGCAATAAATGGACGGATTTTATCGAGGTCAACATCAACAACCTCGCCGCCGTGCCTTCGATTATTTTCGGCTTGCTCGGCCTCGCGATTTTCCTCAATTTTTTTGGCATGCCGCGCTCTATTCCCTTGGTCGGCGGGCTGGTGCTGACGCTGATGACCTTGCCGACCATTATCATCTCCAGCCGCGCGGCCATTAAAGCCGTGCCGCCCAGTATTCGCGAAGCGGCTCTGGGTATAGGCGCTTCCAAAATGCAGATGATACTGCACCACGTTCTGCCTCTGGCGCTGCCGGGCATGCTGACCGGCGCCATCATCGGCATGGCCCAGGCGCTGGGAGAAACAGCACCGCTGCTGATGATTGGTATGGTCGCATTTATTGCCGATATCCCGAGCGGCATCATGGACCCGGCGACGGTGCTGCCGGTGCAGGTTTTCCTTTGGTCCGAAAGCCCCGAGCGGGCGTTTGTCAAACTGACTTCCGCCGCCATCATGATATTGCTGGTATTCCTGATTACCATGAACACACTGGCTATCTGGCTGCGCAGACGACTGGAACGTCGCTGATGACAGGGTTAGAACGATGGGCAGGACTAAGATTAAATTTTCGATAGTTTATTAATTACTTTCGCTAAATTATTACGGAACAGAATCACGTGAATCAATCAGAGAAAATGGCCGGTGAACTGGCCGCGACACTGGAAAACACCGTTACCGTCGGGCACCCTTTGTGTAAAAAGCCCAAGGCCACGCTGCGCGACGTCAATGTCTTTTACGGCGATACTCACGCCGTACGCGATGTCAGTCTCGACATAGGCGCGAATCAGGTGATCGCCATGATTGGTCCCTCCGGTTGTGGTAAATCCACCTTCCTGCGTTGTCTCAATCGCATGAACGACACCATTGATATCTGCCGGGTGAGCGGTGAAATTTGTCTGGACGATGAAAACATCTATGATCGCAAAATGGATGTGGTGTCTCTGCGCGCACGGGTTGGCATGGTGTTCCAGAAACCCAACCCCTTTCCCAAGTCCATCTACGACAACGTCGCTTACGGCCCTCGTATTCACGGCCTGGCGAGTCGCCGAGTGGACCTGGATGAAATTGTGGAAGTCAGCCTGCGCAAGGCCGGCTTGTGGAATGAAGTGAAGGATCGCCTGCAGGCTTCGGGCACCGGGCTATCCGGTGGTCAGCAGCAGCGGTTGTGTATCGCGCGCACCATTGCTGTCAGCCCCGATGTCATCCTGATGGATGAACCCTGCTCGGCACTGGATCCGATTGCCACTGCCAAAGTGGAGGAATTGATTGCTGAATTGAGCGAGAACTTTACCATTGCCATTGTGACTCACTCTATGCAGCAGGCAGCGCGTGTTTCACACCGCACCGCCTATTTCCACCTGGGCAAATTGATCGAGGTAAACGATACTCAAAAAGTCTTCACTACGCCTGATCATGCGCTGACAGAAGCTTATATTACGGGACGTTTTGGCTAATTCGCTGAGTCAATAATTTTCAGAGGAACGCATCAATGGACAAACTGCAACTGGATCAACATATTTCCCGACAATTCAACGCGGATCTGGAACATTTGCGCACCGACCTTCTGGAAATGGGAGGACTGGTTGAACAGCAGGTGTCCGACGCCGTGCTCGCCATAGAAACCGCCGACAGCGCCCTGGCCGAAAAAGTGCGTGAAACCGAGCAGGAAGTGGACCAGCGAGAAATCGACTTGGACCATGAATGCACGCTGGTCCTGGCGCGCCGTCACCCAGCCGCATCCGACCTGCGCATGGTACTGATGGTCACCAAGGCCACTCGCGACCTTGAACGCATGGGTGACGAAGCCAACAAAATCGCCAAAATGGCCCTCGCCCTCAACGAAGAGGGCCGCGAACCCGGCCGCGGCTACGTAGAGCTGCGCCACCTGGGGGCTAATGTCATAAAAATGGTCAACCTGTCCCTCGACGCCTTCGCCCGCTTCGACGTCGCCTCGGCACTCAAAGTCGTGCGCGAAGACAAGGACATCGACCGCGAATACCGCACCGCCATGCGCGAAATGATCACCTACATGATGGAAGATCCCCGCTCCATCAGCCGCGTCATGAACATCCTCTGGGCGCTGCGCGCGCTCGAACGCATCGGCGACCACGCGAGAAACATTGCCGAGCATGTTATTTATCTGGTGCACGGCACCGACGTGCGGCATATTTCTGTCAAGGAGATGGAGGAGAAGCTTGATGGGAAGAAGGGTTAAATTTTGGGCCGAAAGCCGGCAAGAACAGACTTCAGGTATTCAAGATAAATGTCGAACCTTTTGTTCACCCATGCTATGGGCGCAGCTGCGGAAATCGGCCGCTCGCAGTGTACTATGACTGGCCGACCCAGTGGTTCAGCGGCATTAAGAAAGTCCTTAAATGCTATATGTTCCCAATGGACGGGCAACGAACGAAAGGGCTCAACAATTGCTCTCGACGGAATGACCGACCCAAAACTACAAGCAGTTGCTTAACCTCGGCCTTTAGCTTCGTTCGGTTGAACAGGGAGATAACCCCACAGTGATTGCCTGCCGCCTCATTCGGGATTATCGGATAAACCCCTTCCCGTTTTATCTACAATAAACGCCTTATCTGGATTCTCTGGCCTAACGAGATGGATAGGGTCGTCGGGCAAACCATCTGGTGCTGATGTCAGCATTCGTGCTGAATGTGAACCTGGGGTTGCTACCGGAGGTTCCTCGGCCATATATAAGACAATGTTGTTGATCTGGCGGGCGGACGACTTACCAATCACCGTCTCCTCTCGAATGTTCGTAATTAGCTGATTCGGCCCGATTTCCAGCAATAACTCAACATTTTCCACAGTGCCCTTGCGAGGATTAAATGAATTTGAAACATCAACGCCATTAAGCGTCGCTGCCAAACTACCCTCGTCAATATTATCAGCATACACAACGGTCGTAGAAAAACTGGCGCCAGGTGGCAGATAAACCGTACCTGTATGGATGTTCTTGAAGTTCATGAGGTTGTCAACGTTTAACTTCTCTGAACCTTCTACACCGTCGAGACTTTCCGGTTCCCGATCAAGATTTCCAACGAAAAGCAGAACCCCCCCAATTGCTGCTAGCACGACTATGGTTATAAGTAGATTTTTCATATGTATAAACGCTAGAAGTTGTATATGTGGAATACATCGACATCTTTTGAATTATGCTCGTCGATCTGACGTATCGCTTTCTCCTGAGAGGGGTTGTCGTGACTTTTATCCGGTCGTTTCTCAAAAGATTTTCCACGTTCATTCCCTTGCGTTATACCTTTGATTGCTAATCGCAATCGGCTAATTCTCGGCCAGTTATCCGAAGTAATAATAACAGTTTCTTTACTGTTCGCTTTGGGAGTAAACAAACTTGATACATCCTTGCCGTTTAACCGAGCCGAGAATGACCCTTCTTCAATCAGCTTGTCGTAGTGAACAACTACCGTGACGGTATTACCA
>CAZEWY010000151.1:0-8855 GCA_964515945.1 uncultured Cellvibrionaceae bacterium | reverse complement strand
CCCTTTTCCCAAATGACCAGTACCGAAATCATGGCGGTGGTCATGGAAGAGCACGAGCAGGTCATCCAGCTCTACCGATACCTGTATGGGCGCGCCGGCACTTCGCCCGCCCAGGAATTGCTGCGCGAACTGGTCGACCTGGAGCAGAATCAGGCCATGCTTCTGAGCCAGGAGGGCAACCGCGCCGAGGAAATGTAAACCTGGCCCCATATAGACCAGGATCACAGATCCGACAGCGACATTGGCCCCACCGGCTGGCACCTATATACTGATAGCTCATGCTTTAACCGCCGGCTATTGATAATGTTAGGTTCCCCGTTCGCCTGGCTGCGCGCCCAGATTACCTGGATGCGCGTCTGCACACTGTTTCTGGTCTCGCTGCTGGCCTTCGCCAGTTTCTGCTTTTATCTGGATTATCGGGTCAGGGAAGCCTTCGAGGGCAAGCGCTTCGCCTTGCCGGCTCGCGTGTATGCGCGCCCTCTGGAGCTCTTCCAGGGGTTGCCGCTAACGCCCGACCAGCTGCGCGCCGAGTTGAACATGCTGGGCTACGCCCGCCTCCAGCACCCTGACGCCGCCGGTGAGTATTGGCAATCAGGCAATGACTTTCTGATCAACGTCCGTCCCTTTGACTTCTGGGATGGCCCTCAGGAGGGCCAGTTGCTGCGCCTCGCTTTCAGGGACGGGTTTCTGGCTGAGCTGGTCCACGCCGACACCGGCAGGCCCGTGGATCTGGCGCGGCTGGACCCGGTTCCCATAGGCGGCATCTATCCCGGCAAGAATGAGGATCGGCGGCTGATTCGGCTGGAGCAGGCGCCGCAACACCTGATCGATGCCCTGCTGGCGGTGGAAGATCGCCGCTACTACGAGCACTACGGCATAGACCCGCGCGGCATTGCCCGGGCGCTGGTGTCGATTGTCAAAGGTGGTCATATTCAGGGCGGCAGCACCCTGACCCAGCAACTGGTCAAGAATTTCTACCTGACGCCCGAGCGCACCATTCAACGCAAAGCCACTGAGATTCTCATGGCACTGCTGCTGGAATTGCATTACGAGAAGGATGATATTCTCGAAACCTACCTCAATGAGGTCTATTTCGGCCAGGACCGCACCCGCGCCATTCATGGCTTCGGCCTGGCCAGTCAGTTCTACTTCAACCGCGGCATTGAGCAGCTGGAATTACACCAGTCGGCACTCCTGGTGGGCATGCTGAAGGGACCCAGTTCCTACAATCCGCGCCACAATCCCGAGCGCGCGCTGGAAAGACGCAACCTGGTTCTGAGCGAGATGCTGGAGCAGAATGCCATATCCGAACAGGAATATCGGCTGGCGCGAAATGAGCCTCTGGATGTCAGTGCAACCCCCAATATCGGCCTGTCGCTCTACCCCGCCTTTCTGGATCTGGTATTACTGCAGTTGAAACGGGATTACGACGAGGATGATCTGCGCACCGAGGGTCTGCGCATCTTTACCACCCTCGATCCTCTGGTTCAGAAAACCGCTGAAGAGGCGCTGACATCGCGACTACGTGCTCTTGAGCAGTCTCGCCAGTTGCCGAACAATCTGCTTGAAGGCGCGGTGGTGGTTACCAACGTTCAAACCGCGGAAGTGCAGGCCGTGGTGGGCGGTCGTCAGCCCCGGTACGAGGGTTTCAATCGGGCACTCGATGCGAAACGTCAAATAGGTTCCCTGCTGAAGCCGGCTATCTACCTCACAGCGCTTGAGGATTCCGAGCACTACACGCTCGCCACACCCCTGGACGACAGCCCATTGACCTGGACAGAACCCGGCATCGAAGCTTGGCAGCCCCACAACTACGACAATGAATTCCACGGTCAGGTACCCCTGTGGCGGGCCCTGGCGAAATCCTACAATGTGGCCTCCGTCCGCCTCGGGCTCGACCTGGGCGTGGACCAGGTGCTGGAGACAACTCGCAGGCTGGGCATAGAACAGCCCCTGCCCGCCTATGCCGCCACTCTGCTGGGCACTGTGAATCTGACGCCATTACAGATCACGCAAATGTATCAGACCATTGCCACCGGCGGTTTCCGCATGCCCCTGCGGGCAATACGTGAAGTCCTGACCGCCGATGGTGAACCGCTGCGCCGCTATGGCGTACGGGTTGAGCAAACCATCAAACCCGCCCCCGCGCACCTGCTGATTACCGCCTTGCAACAGGTGGTCAGGGAGGGAACCGGGCGCGGCCTGAAGCGCTACTTGCCAGCGGGAACCAATGCCGCCGGCAAAACCGGCACCACGGATGAACTGCGCGATAGCTGGTTCGCCGGCTTTACCGGCGACCGCCTGGCCGTGGTCTGGATAGGTAATGACGCCAATGAAAACACCGGGTTGACCGGCGCAAGCGGCGCCCTCACCGTCTGGGGCACCATGATGGCGCAACTGAACCCGCGCCCCCTGAATCATCCCGCGCCCGAAACGACCTTGATGGTTGCCATAGATCGCGCGACCGGGGCCCGTGTCAGTCAGGACTGCACCAATGCATTGCAACTTCCCTTTGTCGTAGGCTCAGCGCCACAGACCGAAGTCCCCTGTGGCAACGAAGCCTCTCCAGGCGGTAAAATCAAGGGCTGGTTTAGCCGATTGTTCGGCAGTAATCCGTAGTGTACCGGCGAGTGAATAATGACTTTTAAAAACAGCCATACCCGATCAGCGGAGTTGATGCTCCAATCGAATGTCCTGAGAGGGCCGCTTCGCGGTCTACTGCTCATGGCGCTGCTGCTTGGCGGTTGCGTCTCCACGCCACCCCAAACCCAGCCGTCCGCCCCGGTGAACCCGGCCGTGCTGTCACTGCTCGAAGGTGCGCGCAATGACGCGGCCAGCAGCCACTACACCAGTGCCGAGGCCAAGCTGGAACGCGCCCTGCGTATCGAACCCGGCAATGCACTGCTGTGGTATCAACTGGCCGACCTGGCCTTGCTACAGGGCAACCTGGCACAGGCCGAAAATTTCGCACTGCGCGCCCACAGTTTCAGCGGGAATGATCGCCAGTTGCGCGAAAAAATCTGGTATTTGATCGGCGAGACGAGAAACCGACGCAGTGATTATGAGGGCGCCGACGAAGCTTTTCGCCGGGCTCAATCCTACCGCTAGGGCCTGTCAACTATTTGAGTTCAAGCTGTATGTGAAAGGTGGTTCCGACATTGAGATCGGAGGTCACTGCCATCTGTCCGTGATGGTGCTCGGTGATAATAAAATAGGAAAAAGACAGTCGTTTCTCTGTGAGGGAATCCCCTTCTGTCGCCGTATTGGTAATGTTGGTAAAAAAGGGTTCGAAAATATCCTGCTGCTCCTCACTGGTCAGACCCACACCATTGTGCTGTATTTTCAGCCACAGGGCGTCGTAGCATTCAATTACTTCCACCCGAATCAGCGGCGAGTAATCCTCTCTCTGAACCCGCCCCTGGGAATGACAGGCATGTCGGAAAAGGCTGAGAAATACCTGCTGTAATTCCGACACATAACCCGGCACCTTCGGCAGGTTGTCCTCGTAGGAGGTCTCAACGCGAATATCGCGAAAATGCAGCCCCGATGGTTCTGAAATGATTTCCCGGGCCAGAGCAATAGTGTGATCCACAATATCGGGGATACAAACCAGCTGCTTTTTGTCCTCATGGCTGCGGGCAAAACTCAGGAGGTTGACAATGGTTCCCGATGCCTGCCGTCCCTTGTCCGCGGCATCGGACAAAAGCTGGTCAATTCTCGAGATGGCGGCCCCTTTCTCACCGGATAGGGATTGTCCGAAAGCGTTCGTCATCTGCGTCCGTACTTCCCGGAGATTTTTCAGAATGCCCTGCAGCGGCGTGTCTATATCGTGGGCCATGGTGGATGCCAGCTCGCCCATGGACGACATCTTGTCGCGCTGAATCAGCATATTTTCTGCCATGGTACGTTGGGTGACGTCGTCCACCAGGATAACAATGCCGGTCTCTATCTGGCCGTGCAGAGGATAGATAGTAATATCAAAATAGTACTGGCCACGCTGACTCTGCTTGATGGTGATGGGCTTTTGCTCCGCCAGGACCTGAGTAATCTGGTCGGGGGAGACGGTGATGGTGGGATAGGCCTCCCAGAGATTCTTGCCAATGGCCTGTGCGCTGGCGATATTGGTGCTTTCCTCCGCCCGCTTGTTCCACTGGGTGATCTGCATATCCTTGTTCAGGCCGACCAGCATCAGGGGCATGGATTCGAGGATGTTCTTGATATAGGCCTCGGAAGACCGCAGCAAGTGTGTGGTCTCCCTATGGTGCTCAATTTCACCTTCCAATAGAAGGTTCGCCTCCTGTAGCAGGCGGTTTGATTCATTGAGCGTCGCCGTGCGCGTCTGAACGCGGTGCTCCAGTACGTTGCGTATTTCTTCCAGGGCGCGGTTGGCCTTGCGGGCGCGCCGGTGGATGAAAAACAGGGTAATGGCCGTGATGGACAGCAGCACAATCAGAACAGCGCTGGAAAAATTGGCAACATACTGCCAGTTGGTTTCACCCTGCTCGTCCTTGAAGTACTGAATCAGACCCGCGTCCGCGGCCTGTGAAAACGTGAGTGCAAAGGTCGAAATCAAGAGTCGAGTCATGATGTCCATTCGGTCGATTGATTGGTCGATGGGTGATCGGTCCGCTCGTACTGAGAGCCCATTCGGGATCTAAAATTCAATTCAAGCTGTTGCATGGGACGCACAGTGAACAACGAATTTGGTCTCGGGAAAGTCATCGATCATTTCAGCAGCAGCGGAGTGCGGCAAAAAAGGCCGCCATATTACCAGCCAGGCGTGATCTCGCAACCTCACTCGCAATTCTTCGAGTGGGGCGCCCTAATTGACGTCAGCCAGCTCAACACCCAGTAACGCCAATACTTTCCGGCTAGGGAATCCGTCCGCGACCATACCTTGATCGTGCTGGAATTCGCTGATCGCGCGGCGGGTTGCAGGACCCAAAATGCCATCGGCGGCGCCCGCGTCGAAGCCCCGCTGGTTCAGCTGCTTCTGGAGTTCGATCACTTCCAGCCGCCTCAGCCGGGGCGCGTCATCCGGTGGCTGCCGGGACAGACGCCCGAGACCGGCGATACGATCCGCCAGGTGCCCCACCACCAGGCCGTAGAATTCGGAACGGTTCCACCCCATGATCACCTTGAAGTTGTGGTACACAAGAAACGCGGGGCCCCGGTGGCCCGCCGGCACCAGCAAGGCGGCGTCTACGTCCGCTTTGGGCAGGGGCGAGCCATCGCTTGCGCGCACGCCCATTTCCGCCCATTCAGACAGGGGACGCTGGCCCTTGAGTCCCGCTTCCAGGTAAGGAAAGTTCTCCGGCAGCAGCACTTCCCGTCCCCAGCGGTAGCCTTCCCGCCAGCCAATCTCATTCAGGAAATTGGCGGCCGAGGCCATGGCATCCGGCAAGCTGTGCCAGAGATCCCGACGCCCGTCACCGTCATAGTCCACCGCATACTCAATGAAGACCGTGGGCATGAACTGCACATGCCCCATGGCGCCTGCCCAGGATCCCTCCATTTGCTCGGCTGAAATCGAACCCTCGTCAATAATCCGCAGGGCGGCCATAAGCTGAGTGGTGAAAAAATCGCTGCGTCGGGGATCGCACCCCAGGGTGGCAAGGGAATCCAGGACTTGCATACTGCCAAAGAAGCCACCGAAATTGGTTTCCAGGCCCCAGAAAGCAACCAGATAAGGTGCCGCGACGCCATAGTCCTCAGCAACGCGGTCAAGCAGGGCCCGGTGCTCTTCCAACAGCGCGCGCCCTTGAGCCACGCGCTCGGGCGTTACCCGGACTTTGAAATAATCGGCGAAGGTAGTGGTAAATTCAGGCTGCTGTCGATCCAGTTCAAGTACCCTTTCGGACAACTCCACTTGGGCAAAACTTGTCTCAATCACCGATGGCGCTATGCCACGACTGGCGGCCTCACTCTTGAATTCGGCAATGCAGGAGTCAAAGTCCTTGGCGGTCATGGCCTGGGCACTGCTGCCACCAGCAATTGCGAATAGACAAACCAGGCGATACAACAGACATTTCCACAAATACATAACAGCTCCAGGTTGAAAGTCAATCCGCTGGCGTTAGAGTTTACGCCCGAAAGGCAGTTCCGATAATAGGGGGGAAGATGGGCAAAGCCAACCCCTGCTGAGCGCGAATGGGAAATGGGTCTGATTGTACGGGTGAGGGAGATAGAAGATAAGAGCTCCGAAAGGAGCCCTCTGATTTTAATGATGGTGTGGATTCACAGGGGCGTCCTAAAGACCCAGCGTCGCCAGTTCAATGCGCGCCGCAGCACCGTATAAGACACCGGGATCCGCATCAATCGTTTGCGGCGGTACCACGCCGGGCCAAATAGGCGCGATTTTGTTGAGCTGTGTATGGATTTCGTCGAGAATATCTTCCTTGTCCGTCAGGTTCGACAACTCGGCGTTGAGATCCTGAGCGATGCGGACAAAACCGAGGGCGTCCTGATATTCGTGGCCGTTAACGACCTTTCCGTCTTCAACTGCAATATCAAATTCTATTGCCGCAGTCCGAACCAGCCCGTGGATAACTTTGCCCAGTACTGCCGCACTGGGAACGCCGGCCGCCTTTTCGGCGCTTGCAATGGCCGCCAGCACTGCCTCGTAAGCGGCATTGGCCTGCTCCACGTCGCCGCGATTCTCGATCACGGACGCCAAGGTACCCAATTGATTGGCAAAGTTGGCGGCGCCGCGGGCTTCGAACCCTGGAACAAGCCCGGCATAGAGCTCATCTTCAGGATGCTTCATATGTGTGGCCGCCGCCTGATATTCCCCCAAGCGGTACAAATCCAGCCCGACGTTGAGATGCCCGCGCATCAAGGCCAGTTGTGTCAGATAAGCGGCGTCACTGTTAACCACGGTTTCCGCACTGACGCTGCCCTCACCGCCCTCTCCCCCTTGGGCCATCATCATCCCGTCACCCGTCATCCCCCCTTCACTCATCATCCCCCCTTCACTCATCATCATAGTGCTATGATTCATGCCTGAACCGGTATCAACACTCTGGTTTTTACTGTCGGAGCCATGGTCCATCCCCGCATGAGGATTTTCCACTTGTGCGTCAGTGGCCACGTCCGCCGAGAGGACGGTGGACGAAAGCGCCGTGGATGTCACAATTGCGGCGCTGAGGCCTAGCCACAACTTTTTACGAGTAAACATTATGTCTCCTTTGAGCGATAACGGGTGTTGAAGATAAGCTACATTGAAGCAGATTTGGGAAGATTATCAGTAATGAGAACTATTCGCAAAGTAATTGAATCATGATGCTGGAAATACCCGAGCTACTTGACTCGACCACCCTCGCGGCCATTCAGGAGATCGCAGCACGGGATCAACTCTTTGTCGATGGCCGATCCACTGCCGGTTGGCATGCGCGCGATCGCAAGCACAACCTGCAGGCCAGCGAAAGCGGGCTGGTTGCCGGCCTTCTTAAAAAGGTCGAGCAGTCCGTCATGGATCATGTGCTGGTCCAGATCGCCGCGCGCCCCAAAAATCTTGTCAGGCTTATGTTGAGCCGTTATGACCAGGACATGTATTACGGCAGTCATGTAGATGATGCGTTAATGAATGGCCAACGTACGGACATGTCTTTTACCCTGTTTATTACCCCGCCTGAAAGCTATGAGGGTGGCGCCCTTGTCATTGACGAAACCGTCGGCGAAAGGCATGTCAAACTGGCGGCGGGCTCCCTGTTTCTCTACCCGTCCAACAGCCTGCACCGGGTCGAGCCAGTCACTCGGGGCTCCCGTCTTGTGGTCGTGGGGTGGCTGCGCAGCCATATCCGCGACCTCGGACAGCGCGAAATACTGTTCGACCTGGACCGCGCCATAGGCGCTCTGGGAGAGGAGAATCCGGACAGGGAGCAGATGCTGGCGCTGCTGCTCAAGTCTCGCAGCAATCTGCTGCGCCTGTGGGTGGACTCATGACGAATTCCGCGAATGATACATGCCGGCAACCGGCGGAAATCCAGTTTACCCTGCCCGACTGGCTCACCAGCTATATTGGGGACACCGACGCGATACCCGCAATGGAAGAGCGCATGGCGTTTGTGTTGGGTGCCGCCAGGCTCAACACCCGACATAAAACCGGTGGTCCTTTTGCCGCCGCCGTCTTTGAATCTCGAAGCGGTCGACTGGTCTCACTGGGCGTTAATCTGGTCACCACTCAAGGCTTGTCGATACTTCACGCGGAGGTGGTGGCAATCAGCCTGGCCCAGCGCAAGCTCGGCGTCTACGACCTCGGCAGCGCCGACCAACCTCAACACCAACTGGTTACCAGCACGGAACCCTGCGCCATGTGCTTTGGCGCCATTCCCTGGTCCGGCATTCGGGAGTTGGTGGCGGGCGCCAGAGACGAAGACGCCCGCGCCATCGGCTTTGACGAAGGCCCGAAACTGACCGAATGGCAAAGCGCGTTGGCAGGCCGGGGCATAAAGGTGGTCACAGATCTGCAACGAGCGGAAGCCATCGCGGTACTGGAAGATTACCGGGCGCGGGATGGCCATATTTATAATTCGCGGGAAGGCGATTAGCGGGTGCGCGGATTCACGGGAAGAAGCTGAAAATCTCAGCCGCCACAAGTGCCGGGGTGGGGGAGCCTTTCGGCAACCCTCACGAGAGGGACCTCGTGTGGGAGTCTCCAGGGATGGATTTACGACGTTTGCCGAAAGGCTCCCCCACCCCGGCACTTCCCTCTTATAAAAACCTAGATCAGCATGGCACTGACTTAAGTGGCTTCGTTGCCGGTCCGCTTTGGGGCAGGGCTTTCCAAGACACGCCGTGGACCCATCCATGGGGGCTCTACACCCGCATCCCTGCGGGCGACGGTCTTGGAAAGC
>CAZEWY010000150.1:0-8972 GCA_964515945.1 uncultured Cellvibrionaceae bacterium | reverse complement strand
GCGGTAGTCTGCGCGCGGCGGCAACAGCCAGCGCCGCGACAACAGCCAGCGCGGTGGGGTAGAGAGGGTGCGCGGCGATGGGTGGTCAGCGCGATGACGTACCGGCATCCTTGAGGATGTTCTCGGCCAGGAACTCGATCTTGTCCGTGGGCTGACCGTTGAGTCGATGATTCTCCCGCCCCACAGACAGAGAGCGGCTGCTCATGTCCACGTTGACCACCCCGCTGGCGCCGGCCGCTTGGGCAACCACCGAGAAGGCGCAGGTGTAGGCGAACAGATTCAACACCCGTTTGCCCGCGCACCGGGATTCCAGCCACTGCCGGCCCGGCTCCATGTCCAGAAAAAACCCCGGATTCTGCTGCCCCAGGGATAAATGGAAACGCAGTTTGTGACGACGGGCTGTCAGGCTCTCCGGCATCTCTCCCAGGCTTACTCTATAGGGAGAGCCAGGCAGGTATCGGCTCTGGAAAAGCAGTACGGACAGGCCCAGTCTCTCCATGCGCGGCAGCAGTGTCTCTTGCAGCGCGGCGCTGAAACCGGCGGGCGGCTCCCGAAAAAAGATGACCAGAACCGCCGGCCAATGCACATCCACACAGCACCATTCCAGGCCGGGGAAACAGCCGCCGCGTCCGTGGAAGACCCGGCAACTGTCGAAGGGACCCGTTGCCGATCCCACCAATCCAGCATCGAAACGCCGATCCCATTGATCCAGTATCGGGGCGAGAGTTTCCCCAAGGGACTCCGGTTCAGACATCTTCATCCAGCGCTCCGCCGCGTCCCAAGGGGTAGAGCACCGTGTCGCGGTAACCGGTGAACACGCGGATATAGCCGCTCCATTCGGCGTCAAGCGCTGGATCACCGGAATCCATCAGCAGAGGCCTGCCCTGAAGGTTCTTGAGTTTGGTCTTGGTGGCGATGATGTGGAGGTTGTCGCGCCCTATGCGTCGCAAGAGCTCCGGAGTCAGTTGCTGGTTGCCGCGCCCCAGAACATGGCCCTGCCCGCCGATGGCCGTAATGTATAGCGCTATGGGCCCGGCATGCTCACTGATACAGCGGGTCAGGTCAGCCGCGCTGGCATCGGCCACGAGTCGCTCCCGGTTCCTGAAGACATCAAATCCCAGGAGGGTCGAAGGCCATTGCAGGTTCTGCAGGACCTGCTGAGTGGTCGAACCGGGTCCAAAAATGTACAGAGTGTCTCCGTCAAGGGATTCTTCGATATGGGCAGCCAGGTCCACCATCACCAGGGATTCGACTTCCCGACCGCCCTGCTTCACCTGCTGGACAAAGCGAACTTCATCCGGTACCTGCATGGACCCGAAATAGCGACTCCTGACCTGTCCCTGACGAAAGGCCTTCTCGTCGATATCGCGCACTTCGGCTTCATTGACGCTGACAAGTTCCCCCGTCACCATCTGTCGGACGACTTCGGCGGCGGACTGGGGATTCACGGCGTAGACGCCGGAATGCATCTTCACTCCCGCCGGCACCCCCAGTACCAGTTGACGTTCGCCCAGCACGCGGCATACATCCCGGGCGGTTCCGTCGCCTCCAACAATGACCAGCAGGTCCACCCCCGCCGCCGCAAGCCTCGCGGCAGCGGCTTCGGTATCCCCGCCACTGCTGGGATTGGCGGGAACATAATCGATCACTGTGCAGCTGTATCCGAATTCACGACAGACGGCTTCGCCCATGGCGCCTGATACCGTCAGCAACTCCAACCGCTCATGAATCCCGTGCAGGCCCCGCAGAAAAGTCTGCGCCCGCGCCGGCGCCGTCAGTGCCAGTTCACCCCGCGCGGCCGCGGCCTGAATGGTGCCGGCGTCGCTGCCTTTGTAGGCAGTCGGCCCTCCGACACCTGCAAAGGGATTGAGTATCAGACCGAGGCGAAATATCGATGGCGTTGCCATCATTCGCCCACTTTCAGCTGAAAGCCCACGACCTCCAGTTCGCGCAGCGTCTGGCTATCTGTCCGGGCTGGAACTATCGGATAACAGAAGGGTTCATGGCGCTCGGGATAATGTTTGCGCAAACCATCGAAGGCCAGCCCCAGAGGTTCATCGCTGTTCACGGCCGCCATCAGCCGTTCGTGGTCCCCTTCCAGGTCGTAGGTCCGCGCAAGGGCCTGTTCCAGATTTTCAGCGGGGATGGGGTCGAACTCCGGTTGATTTTCAGCCCCTATGGCCGAAAGGTGCCGCTCGATTCGATCCGCCGTCCAGCCGAGAAAGCCCGCCAATTCGCGGCAAATCATTGCCGAACCATTGGTGCGCCCTTCACTGCTGTAACCGGCGATGTGGGGTGTGGCTATGGCCACCTTGCGCGCCAGTTGAGGGTTGATGCCCGGCTCCTTTTCCCAGACATCCAGGACCACCTGCAAATCGGCACCACTGTTCAGATGCGCCAGCAAGGCCGTGTTGTCTATGGCACCTCCGCGACCGGCATTAAGCAGCAGAGTCCCGGGACGCAGCTTGTTCAGCGCGGCAGCATCAATGAGGTGTTCGGTGGGATGGGGACCTGTACGGGTGAGTGGCGTGTGCAGGCAAATCACATCGGATGTCAGCACCTCGTCGAAGGTTACCAGGGGCAGCGCATCCGTGGTTGTCAGAAATGGATCGTAACCGACGCAGTCCACCCCGAGCTTGCGCAGCAGGCGCACCAGACGCCCGCCCACGTTGCCGCAACCGATAACGCCAATTCTCAGGTTTCGCCAGCCTGGGCGCAGTTGCGTCAGGGCCGTCAGAACATACTGCGCCACGCCGTCAGCGTTGCATCCGGGTGCGCTGGCGTAGGCAATATGGCGGCTATCGAGATAGGCCGTGTCCAGGTGATCGGTACCTATGGTACAGGTGCCGACAAAACGCACCGGGGTCTCGCTGAGCAGGTCGGCGTTCACCGGTGTCACCGACCTGACCAGGAGTATGTCGGCGCCGCGCAGTTGATCACGTCCCAGCTTTCTGCCGTTTACCGGCAGAACTTCACCAAAAACCGAAAAATATTCCTGCAACAGCGGAATATTCTCGTCTGCAATAATGCGCATGATTCAAGCCTTGTATCTGTAGGTTGTCAGCTTTCTCAGGAGGAAAGGTGAATTAAAGCCGTGAACTATCAAAGTGCTGAAGGGACGGGCTGCCACCGTAGAAAGCCCCCAAAGCCTCTGCAAAGGTGGCTGCCCGCGCAGGCAGGCCATTGACCAGATAATACACCGCCTGTGCGGCTATGGCCGTTTTGAAGGCTTCACTCGGCCCCTGCGCCTGTCCAAGGTTATCGGCGCTGACGCGAAAACGAAAACCGGCCGCCTCGGCGAACAGCCACTCCAGTGCCTGGGGCTTGACTTCCACGCGCTCGAACGCCTGCTGTTGCAGCGCATCGCGGCCGTCCGGTGCATACCAATAGCCATAATCCGCCAATTGCCGGCGTTCCTCGCCGGCAAGACACCAGTGAGCCACTTCATGCAGGGCACTGGCGAAATAGTCGTGGGTGAATATAATGCGGGCGCAATCCCCACCATCACCGGCCGGCAGGTACTCAGGCTCATTGCCGCCGGCCACCAGACGCGTATTGAATCGCCTTCCGAAGCACTGCACAAACAGCATTATCAGATCACGGCAATCATGGTGGGCAGACGATATTCCGCCGTGGGGTTGAACTGCGACGCCCATTAGCTACTCTTAGAGGTGAAGGTACACTTTTTAGTGGAAATTAGACCGAATATTCATCCAACGAATCAGGGTTTCAACACAGGAGGAAGAGCCACAACAGAATTTTGTTTACGGGGTGTTGTGTTATGCAGATTCACCCTATACTGTATGTACTGATGGTATCAAAGCCATCCAGCTCATTCGAGCTTCTATGCCTTTGCGCGGAGGTGGTATTATGAAGACCTCAAACCTGGACCACAAGATGGACAATGTGGTCGATCTCTTCTCCGGGAAACCCTACGCTTCCCTCAGTGATTCCCGCTTCGTCAGACTCGCTCCCGAACTTGACGGTTTGGAAATGCTCTATTCCAACGAGGCGAGCGACGACAAGTACTTCAGCCTGAAGATTCTCTGCTGGGGATTACGCGCCAATGGCGAGACAGTCGCGCTGGTTCCTTGGTTGGATGGCATTATCGCCTGTCCCGATATCAAGGATCCGCTCAATGGGCAATGGGAAGGCTACTACGACCCGGGCATTGATGAGATATTTTTCGAGGCCCCGATCCACAAGGTTGTCGAGCTCGAAACCGCCGCCGAATACTACGACTATCACTGCGAGAATCCCCAGGATGTTGTCCAGGAAATTCCGGACACCCTGGGCACCCACGCCGTGCTGTCGGATACGGGTTTCAAGAGCCTCATACTGCAGGAAGTCGTCTCTTGGCGTCTGCACAACGACGGCACCCTCAGCGGCATGATCATTGATGAGGACAAGGTCGAGAGTACGCCGGTTCTGCCCGGTGACAGCTGCCTGTACCCGGCCCAGTCCAGTACCAGCTTTCGCTATTTCGTCCAGCATCACATCGCCAATAAAATCAAGTCAGAGGATCCGGAAGCCCTGGCGGCGATTTCCATGCTGGTTGAAGAGAACTGGGTTTGAGGCAACTTTTTGATAAATAGTGGCCGCGCGCTCAGGCACCTTTTTTAATGAGGTAACGAAAACCCTGCTGGCGCTCTTCATTTGTCAGCAACTCGTGGCCCAGAAAATCACAAAATCTGGGAATATCGCGTTGCGTTGAGGGATCCGTGGCGATGACTTCAATAATATCGCCGGCATTGAGATCACGTACCGCATTGTGCAGAAGCATGACGGGTTCAGGACAGATGAGTCCCGTGGTATCGAGAATTTTTGCAGGAATCAAGGTCATGGAATTGTCGCGGGCTGTTGGGTTCACTCTAAAGTATGGGCAAAAATAGCCCGAATTTGTGAAATTGTCACCCGCGCTGGAAGATGTGAACAATTTGAATTGTGTTCGGATAGTCACAGGTAAGCCATGGTTCACGTGTTGATCGAAAGAAATATTGCCGCTGACATGCTCGCGACTTATGAAGAAAATGCCAGGCAAGCCCTGCACCGCACTCACATTGCTCCAGGCTTTATTGCCGGTGACGTTTTTTCGGATGCGAATGCACCCAATCACCGCTTCGTACTCTGCCAATGGCGCTCACCCCAGGACTGGAATCGGTGGTATCACAGCGATGAAAGGCAAGAACTGATAAACATGATTGCACCCGTGCTCGTGGAACCCGAAAAAATCACCATCCTGGATCATTGACCCGCTTCGGGCGACATCGGCCAAGCTTCCGGTCGCCCGACTTCAGACAAGGCACTCCTCTCTACCCGCCTCTGGGCATGAGTGATTGATTCGGGTAGCATGCACTCTCGCTGAAAAACCGGAAAATCTTCATGCCTGGCACTATACCTCAACCGTCTGAATCGCTCACGCTCACGGCACCCGATGACTGGCATATTCATCTGCGCGACCACGACCTGTTAACCCGCACCGTGGCTGATGCCGCCAGAAGCTTTCGTCGGGCCATTGTGATGCCCAATCTGGTTCCACCCGTGATGACGGCGGAACAGGCCATGGCCTACAAGGCTCGCATCGAGGCGCAGATTCCGCCGAGTTCCCGTTTCGAACCACTGATGGTGCTCTACCTGACGGACCGAACCTCCGCCGAGGACATAGCCGCGGCCAAATCCGCCGGTGTGGTCGCCTGCAAACTCTACCCGGCTGGCGCCACCACCAATTCCGATTCAGGCGTGACGGCTATTCGCAACATCTATCCCGCACTGGCGGCCATGCAGGCCCAGGGGCTGCTTCTGCTGGTTCACGGTGAAGTCACCGACGCCGATATCGACATCTTTGACCGGGAGGCCGTGTTCATTGACCGCATCCTGCGCCCCCTGATAATTGATTTCCCCGAGCTGAAAATCGTACTGGAGCATATTACGACTGCGGATGCCGTGGAATTCGTGCACAGTGCCGGGGCGAACGTCGCTGCCACCATCACCGCGCACCACCTGCTGCTGAACCGCAATCATATGCTGGCCGGCGGCATTCGGCCGCATTACTACTGTCTGCCGGTATTAAAGCGACAGCGGCACCAGCAGGCACTCGTAAAAGCCGCCATTAGCGGCAGCAACAGGTTTTTTCTCGGCACCGATTCCGCCCCTCACGCCCAGCATAGAAAGGAAAGCGCCTGTGGTTGCGCCGGCATCTATACGGCTCATGCCGCGTTGGAACTCTACGCCCAGGCGTTCGAGGAAGCCGGCGCACTGGATAAACTGGAAGCATTTGCCAGCCATTATGGTGCCGATTTTTATGGCCTCCCGCGCAATAGCGAACAGGTGTGCCTGCGCCGCGAACCTTGGCAGGTCCCGAGCGAGCTTTCATTCGCTGCCGACCGTCTTGTGCCCCTCATGGCGGGGGAGACACTTAACTGGCGTTTGCTATCCGGGCAGACTGCTTGACGACAATAAACAGGTCACGGACGACGGTTTGTTTTCGGATGGATAAATGACCGCCATACTGCTTCCCATAATTGATCGAGTTTTACGTGACCGAAGAATCCACTGAACTAGCGCCCACATCCTCACTCCTGGCCGGCCGTTTTCGCGGTTTTCTGCCCGTTATCATCGACGTGGAAACCGGCGGATTCAATTCCGGAACAGACGCCCTGCTGGAGATAGCGGCGGTCACCGTGCGCATGGATCAGCATGGCCAGCTGCAACCCCATGAGACCCATTCGTTCCATTTGGACCCTTTTGAGGGTGCTAATATCGAGCAGTCGGCGCTGGATTTCACGGGTATCGACCTGATGAGTGACGAGCGGGAGGCCATTCCCGAAGTCATTGCCATGGATGAAGTTCTGCAGGCGGTGCGCAGAGAGATCAAATTTCACGGCTGTACCCGTGCCGTGGTCGTGGGCCACAACGCGCATTTCGATCTGGGATTCATCAATGCCGCTATCAGCCGCTGCGGCATCAAACGCAATCCATTCCACCCGTTCTCCTGTTTTGATACGGCGACCCTCGCCGGGTTGGCATTCGGCCACACAGTATTGGCTCGGGCCTGTCAGATAGCCGGCATAGCCTTCAGCAACAAGGAAGCCCACTCCGCGGCCTACGATGCAGAGAAAACCGCCGAACTCTTCTGTCAGATCGTCAACAAGTGGCAGGACCTGGGAGGCTGGCCGTTAGTGCCGGCCGCGGAAGCCGTAGCGACCGATCAATCCGTCGGGAATGAAAACGCGCCCGAATAAGCTCCAATTTATTTCTGACACACATAAAAAAACCGGCTCAACGCCGGTTTTTTCGCTTGTAGCTTGCGGCTTGCGGCTTGCGGCTTAAGACTTACAGCTTAGCCGAATGCTCGCTCAGGTAAGCAGCGACACCTTCCGGCGAATCAACCATACCCTTGTCGCCATGCTGCCAGCCAGCGGGACAGACTTCTCCATGCTCCTGGTGGAACGCCAGAGCGTCGACCATGCGCAGCATCTCGTCGATGTTGCGTCCCAAAGGCAGATCGTTCACCACCTGGTGACGCACAACGCCGTCCTCGTCGATCAGGAAGGAGCCACGAAATGCCATACCGCCGGCAGATTCCACATCATAGGCCTGACAAATGGCATGATTCATGTCGGCAACCAGGGGATATTTCACCGGACCTATGCCGCCGTCATTGATCGCCGTGTTACGCCAGGCGTTGTGGGTGAAATGGGAATCAATGGATACACCGATCACTTCCACGCCGCGCTTTTCGAATTCCGCAATGCGGTGATCAAACGCCAGCAATTCCGATGGGCACACAAAAGTGAAATCGAGCGGATAAAAGAAGACAACAGCCTTCTTGCCTTTGGTTGCTTCGGCAAAATTGAAGCTATCGACAATTTCTCCGTTGCCCAGAACAGCTGGTGCAGTGAAGTCTGGTGCGGGTTTTCCAACAAGAACGCCCATGGATTCTCTCCCTTTCTGGTTTGAAGTGTAAATAAGACGTAGCGATGACCACGCCTCGGCAAAGATGATGTCCGCCTGGGTGTCTTCTCCAGACCGATATAACATCGAATGTGGGGGCGGGATCAGGATACTCAACCCCGCAGGCAAACTATGATACACGCAGCTCCGGCAGCGACCTATAGTATTTCTAAATCAGTCCAATAGCTTTTGACTTTGCATTCGACCTGCTCCTGTGCATCGGATCAAAATCGTATTGACAACCATTCTCATTAGTATTAAATTTAAAGTGTCCTCCAGGGCGAAATCATAAACCTTATGAAGGTAACTTAAGAGAAGCTCCAGATTATGTACGTGTGCGTCTGCAAAGGTATCACCGACTCCCAAATCCGCACTGCCGTCAATGAGGGCGCTGAAAGCCTGCGCGCCGTGCGCGATACACTCGGCGTCGCCACCCAGTGCGGCAAATGTAGCTGCCTGGCGAGGGAGATTGTGCGGGAGACCCTGGAAGCACAATCGGTGGCTGAACCAGCATTCTACGCAGTAGCCTGACGCGAGACTTCACCTGCTATCGGATATCTATCCCCAGTAAAAGCAAGCATTCTCATTTTTATTAATGTTAATTTTCCCTTCTAAATCAAGCACTTAATTTGACAAGCGCGGCTGGCAGGCGCACACTCCCCCCAGTTGCCGACAACAAATTACCGCCAATGTCATTTTAAGGAGCTTCCTATGAAGGGCGACCCGAAAGTCATCGAATATCTGAACAAAACCCTTGGGAATGAATTGGTCGCTATCAACCAGTACTTTCTCCACGCGCGCATGTACAAGGATTGGGGCCTGAAGGAGCTGGCCGAGCATGAATACGAGGAATCCATTGATGAAATGAAGCACGCCGATAAGTTGATCGAGCGGATTTTATTTCTGGAAGGCCTGCCCAACCTGCAGGACCTGGGCAAGCTGATGATTGGCGAAAATACCCGGGAGATGCTGGAATGCGACCTTAAGCTGGAACTCATGGCCATTCCCGACCTGCGCGA
>CAZEWY010000149.1:0-9152 GCA_964515945.1 uncultured Cellvibrionaceae bacterium | reverse complement strand
CGGAAGTCGCGAAGCGGCCGCCGTCCAGAGGTACCAACGGACGCAGATCCGGCGGCAGCACCGGCAGCACTTCCATCACCATCCACTCGGGCTTGTTGCCGGAATGCAGGAAGGCCTCCAGCAGCTTCAGGCGCTTGGACAGTTTCTTGATTTTGGTTTCGGAATTGGTATTGGGAATTTCTTCACGCAGCGCCTGGGCTTCCGCTTCCAGATCGATGTCACCCATCAATTTCTTGATGGCCTCGGCACCCATCTTGGCTTCAAATTCATCACCGAACTCTTCCATGGCTTCGAAATATTGCTCGTCGGTGAGCAACTGGCCCTTTTCCAGAGTCGTCATGCCGGGATCTACCACGACATAGGATTCAAAGTAGAGTACGCGCTCGATGTTGCGCAGAGTCATGTCCAGCAGCAGACCGATGCGGCTCGGCAGGGATTTCAGGAACCAGATGTGGGCGGTGGGGCTGGCCAGTTCAATGTGACCCATGCGATCCCGGCGAACTTTTGCCAAGGTGACTTCGACGCCGCACTTTTCGCAGATGATGCCGCGGTGCTTCATGCGCTTGTACTTTCCACACAAGCACTCGTAGTCTTTAACCGGGCCGAAGATCTTGGCACAGAACAAACCTTCACGTTCCGGTTTGAATGTACGATAGTTGATGGTTTCCGGCTTTTTCACTTCACCGAACGACCAGGAACGAATCATTTCCGGCGATGCCAGGCCAATACGGATACCGTCAAACTCGTCTGACGGTCCTTGGTTCTTCAACAAATTGAGTAAGTCTTTCAAGGCCTTTCCTCCAGTGGGTGCTCTACTGCACAGTGGGCGAGGCCCACCACCGTTATGCTAGTTAATGCTACGGGCCCGGGTAACAACACCCTAGGCCACGGACAAGTTACTTACTGATCTTCTTCCAGCTCAATGTTGATACCGAGTGAGCGGATTTCTTTCACCAGCACGTTGAAGGATTCCGGCATGCCGGGTTCCATACGGTGGTCGCCATCCACGATGTTCTTGTACATCTTGGTGCGGCCGGCCACGTCATCGGATTTCACCGTGAGCATTTCCTGCAGTGTGTAAGCCGCGCCGTAAGCTTCCAGCGCCCACACCTCCATCTCACCGAAGCGCTGGCCACCGAACTGCGCCTTGCCGCCCAGAGGCTGCTGCGTTACCAGACTGTAGGAGCCGGTGGAACGCGCGTGCATCTTGTCGTCGACAAGGTGGTTCAGCTTCAGCATATACATGTAGCCGACAGTGACCGGACGCGAGAATGGGTTGCCGGTACGGCCATCACACAGTTGCATCTGACCGGATTCGGGCATATCCGCCAAGCGCAGCAGTGCCTTGATTTCATGCTCCTGGGCACCGTCAAACACCTGAGTGGCCATGGGGACACCGTCGCGCAGATTCTGCGCCATATCCATAACTTCCTGATCGCTCAGGGAGGCCAGATCTTCGCGGTCCTGCACATCACCGGTCTTGTTGTAGATCTCTTCGAGGAACTTGCGTATCTCGGCAACTTTACGCTGCTCCTCAATCATGCGGTTGATCTTGTCGCCCAGGCCCTTGGCCGCCAGACCCAGGTGAGTTTCCAGCACCTGGCCCACGTTCATGCGCGAAGGCACACCGAGCGGGTTGAGGACTATGTCAACGGGCACGCCGTTTTCATCGTAGGGCATGTCTTCAACCGGCATGATGACCGAGATAACACCCTTGTTACCGTGACGACCCGCCATTTTGTCACCGGGCTGGATGCGTCGCTTGATGGCCAGGTAAACCTTGACGATCTTGAGTACGCCCGGCGCCAGATCATCACCGGTTTCCAGCTTGCGCTTCTTGTCTTCAAAACGGTCATCCAGATTCTTGCGGCGCTCAACCAGCTGCTGCTCCGCGGCATCGATCATTTCGTTGAGCGAATCGTCGCTCATACGAATCTTGAACCAATCGCCTTTTTCCAGGCCGTCGAGCATTTCGTCGGTAACATTGGCGCCTTTCTTGACGCCTTTGCCGCCCGCCGCCTTCTGGCCCACCAGTGCAGCGCGCAGCCGCTCGTAGGTGGCACCTTCAACGATGCGGTACTCTTCGTTCAGGTCCTTGCGCACTTGATTGAGCTGAGCTTTTTCAATTTCCAGCGAGCGCTGATCTTTTTCAAGACCATCGCGTGTAAATACCTGGACATCGATAACCGTGCCCTTGGTGCTGGAAGGTACGCGCTGGGAAGTGTCCTTTACGTCGGAAGCCTTCTCACCGAAAATCGCGCGCAGCAGCTTTTCTTCCGGCGTCAACTGGGTCTCGCCTTTCGGCGTGACCTTGCCCACCAGAATATCGCCGGGACCCACCTCGGCACCTATGTACACAATGCCGGACTCGTCGAGTTTGGACAGGGCGCCCTCACCCACGTTCGGGATATCGGCAGTAATTTCCTCGGCACCCAATTTGGTGTCGCGGGCAATACAGGTCAGCTCCTGAATGTGAATCGTGGTAAAGCGATCTTCCTGCACCACGCGCTCGGAGACCAGAATCGAGTCTTCGAAGTTATAGCCGTTCCAGGGCATGAAGGCGATACGCATGTTCTGACCCAGCGCCAGCTCACCCAGATCCACCGAGGGACCATCGGCGAGAATATCGCCCCGCGCAACCGCATCACCGGTGCGCACGATCGGGCGCTGGTTGATACAGGTGTTCTGGTTGGACCGGGTGTATTTGGTGAGATTGTAGATATCCACACCCGCTTCACCGGCGACCACTTCGTCATCGGCAACGCGCACAACCACGCGCGCGGCGTCGACACGCTCAATAACACCACCGCGTTTGGCCACCACACAGACACCGGAATCCGATGCCACATTGCGCTCCATACCCGTACCGACCAAAGGCTTCTCCGCCTCCAGCGTCGGCACCGCCTGGCGCTGCATGTTGGAACCCATGAGTGCGCGGTTGGCATCATCGTGCTCCAGGAAGGGAATCAGCGATGCAGCCACGGATACCACCTGGCGCGGCGACACATCCATATACTGGACTTCTTCCGGCGCCTTCAGGGTAAATTCGTTCTGGTGCCGCACGGATACCAGACCATCAGCCAAACGACCTTTGGCATCCAGAGTTGCGGACGCCTGCGCGATGACGAACTGGGATTCGGTAATAGCGGACAGGTACTCGATCTGGTCAGTGACCTTGCCGTCAACCACCTTGCGCACCGGGCTTTCCAGAAAGCCGTAGCTGTTGGTGCGCGCATAGGTCGCCAGAGAGTTGATCAGGCCGATGTTCGGACCTTCCGGCGTTTCAATGGGGCAAACACGACCATAGTGGGTCGGGTGTACGTCGCGCACTTCGAAGCCGGCGCGTTCACGGGTCAGACCGCCCGGGCCCAGAGCCGAAACGCGACGCTTGTGTGTCACCTCGGACAAGGGGTTGTTCTGGTCCATGAACTGGGACAATTGACTGGAACCAAAAAATTCCTTGACCGCTGCCGCAACCGGCTTGGCGTTGATCAAGTCCTGGGGCATCAGGCCTTCGCTTTCGGCCATGGACAGACGCTCCTTGACCGCACGCTCGACACGCACCAGGCCGACGCGGAACTGGTTTTCCGCCATTTCGCCAACGGAACGAATGCGACGATTGCCCAGGTGATCGATATCATCGACCACACCTTCACCGTTGCGAATGCCGATCAAGGTTTTCAGCACGTCGACGATATCGCCATTGGAAAGTGTGCCTTCGCCTTTCTCTTCATCGCGACCCAGGCGACGGTTGAACTTCATGCGACCGACGGCCGACAGATCATAGCGTTCGTGGCTGAAGAACAGGTTCTGGAACAGGGTTTCCGCCGACTCCTTGGTCGGTGGCTCACCGGGACGCATCATGCGGTAGATCTCGACCAACGCTTCCAGACGGGTCTTGGTGGGATCGCTACGCAGAGTGTCGGACACGAAAGGTCCGCGATCCAGCTCGTTGGTATAGAGCGTTTCCACTTCCGCAATACCGGCTTTGGCGAGACCTTCCAGCACTTCTTCGGTGATTTCGGTATTACACTCGAACAGCACCTCGCCGGACTCGGTATCAATAATGTCGCGCGCCAGTGAACGGCCCACCAGATACTCACGTGGCACGGTCAGTTCGCTGACGTTGGCCTGTTCCAGTTTGCGGATATGACGGGCGGTAATGCGGCGGCCTTCTTCAACAATCACATTGCCTTTCTTGTCCTTGATTTCGAAGGACGAAACATCACCGCGAAGGCGTGAAGGCACCAGGGCAAGGTTGACGGTTCCGTCATCCAGCATGGTGAACTTGTTGGTTTCGAAGAACATCTCCAGCATTTCTTGGGAACTGTAGCCCAGGGCGCGCAGCAGGATGGTGGCCGGCAACTTGCGACGACGGTCAATACGCACGTATACCAGATCCTTGGGATCAAATTCGAAATCCAGCCAGGAACCGCGATAGGGAATAATACGCGCTGAATAAAGCAGCTTACCGGAGGAATGTGTTTTACCCTTGTCATGTTCGAAAAATACGCCGGGCGAGCGGTGCAACTGGGACACAATAACGCGCTCGGTACCGTTGATAACGAAAGTACCATTGTCAGTCATGAGCGGAATTTCGCCCATGTAGACTTCCTGCTCCTTGATGTCCTTGATTGCCTTGCTTGAGGATTCCTTGTCGTAAATGATCAGGCGCACTTTTACGCGCAAAGGCACATTGTAGGTCGCTCCGCGCGACACACACTCATTCACATCAAAAGCCGGCTTGCCCAGGTTGTAGCTCACGTATTCCAGAGCCGCGCTACCCGAATAACTGACAATCGGGAAGACAGATTTGAACGCGGCGTGCAGGCCGATGTCATCACGGCTGTCAGCAGTGAGATGTGATTGGGTAAATTTCCGATAGGAATCCAACTGAATCGCTAGAAGGAAAGGCACGTCCATGACGTGTGGCAACTTGCCAAAATCCTTGCGGATACGTTTTTTCTCAGTGTATGAGTAAGCCATCAGTATTCCTCAGCCTGTTCACGGGTCGGTGTTAAATAAGATGGGAAGGCACTACACTTCCTCTTAAGGCACCGCTAAAAATTGTCTTTACGGGTTGTTGGGTATTGGGTTTTACTTAATGCTCAAAATATGCGGACACCCGTCCGATATGAGCGGCTTAACTGCAAAATACAATTTTTAGTAGCACCTTCTAGTCCGTGGGTTCATCTATTTGCCGCGTTTGGTCAACACAGCGGCTATGCGGATCGGTAAAACATGCCATTCCCGGTTGTACGTCAACCGCAAACGGAAAAAGGCCAGCAGGCAAACGCCTGCTAGCCTCGCGCTAAACTAAATGTTCAGCTTACCAAGACAGTGCAATTACTTGATCTCGACAGTAGCGCCGGCTTCTTCCAATTGCTTCTTGGCATCTTCGGCTTCTTCTTTCGAAGCGCCTTCTTTAATTGGCTTCGGTGCTTCGTCAACCAGAGCCTTGGCTTCTTTCAAGCCCAGGCCAGTCAAGGCACGTACAACCTTGATCACGTTAACTTTCTTCTCACCGGCTGCAGCCAGGATAATGTTGAACTCAGTCTGCTCTTCAGCAGCACCACCAGCGTCACCACCAGCAGCAGGCGCAGCAGCGGCAACAGCAGCTTGAGCAGAAACGCCAAACTTCTCTTCCATTGCTGAAACCAGTTCAACCACGTCCATTACGGACATCTCTGCAATTGCATTCAAAATATCTTCTTTGGATAGAGCCATCACTCAATCTCCAGATTAAAAGTTCATTGATTAAACGCGGTAATAGGCCAAGCAGTAGTCGCTTGAAAAATTACGCAGCATCTTTCTTTTGATCGCGAACGGCCGCGACAACACGTGTAACTTTGGTAGGTACTTCGTTGAAAGTACGAGCGAGCTTGGTGACCGGAGCAAGCGTAACTCTCGCCAGCATTGCCAAAGCTTCCTGACGAGTAGGCAGCTTGGCCAAGGCGTCAATCTGATTCGCCTCGAGCAATTTACCACCGACAGCCAGAGCTTTAACTTCAAAGGCTTCGTTTTCTTTCGCGAAATCTTTGAACAGCCGAGCCGCAGCACCTGGATCTTCCATGGAAAATCCGAAAATGCTGGGGCCTACCAGTACGTTCTCCACGCACTCAAACTCAGTACCTTGCACAGCGCGCTTGGCGAGCGTGTTACGGATAACCTGTAACTGCACGCCATTGGCACGCGCCTGCTTACGCAAAGCGTCCATTTTACCGACCGTGACACCACGAGCATCGGCAATAACCAGTGACAACGCGTTGGCAGCGGTCTCGTTAACATTGGCAACAATCGCCTTCTTGTCTTCGAGTCCAATAGCCACTATATCTATCTCCTGGATCTGACAAATAGTTCTGGAAAACCAGAACCGTTAATCGGTGATCACATCCAGCATAAAAACTGAGTGGGTCACACCGTCTGCGTAGGCAAGCCCAACGAACAGACTTATTAAAGGGTTTGATCTTCCGCTTGAAGCTTGCAGATCTCTCCCCACCTACGGTCTTTGACAGTCCGGATTCAAACCGCGAATCCGAACCCCCAAATTTTTGGCCGCGCTCCGGGCGCAGCCGGTCGTCCCGGAATTATACTTCCAGGGACGATTGATCTAAGGTCAAACCGGGTCCCATGGTGGTGCTGAGAGAAATCTTCTTCAGATACACACCTTTTGAGGTTGCCGGCTTCGATTTTTTCAGGTCGGCAATCAGGGCTTCCAGATTCTCTTTGATCGCTTTAGCATCAAAAGAAAGCTTGCCAATACCGCCGTGGATAATGCCGCCTTTGTCAGCGCGGTAACGCACCTGACCGGCCTTGGCATTGCGAACGGCCGTGGCCACATCCGGGGTTACCGTGCCAGTCTTCGGGTTTGGCATCAAACCGCGCGGACCCAGCACCTGACCCAATTGACCAACGACGCGCATGGCAGCCGGATCGGCAATCACCACGTCGAAATCCATCATGCCACCTTTGATCTGCTCAGCCAGATCTTCCATGCCGATCAGATCAGCACCGGCTTCTTTAGCGGCATCGGCGTTGGCACCCTGGGTGAATACCGCAACGCGGACATCCTTACCAGTACCGTGAGGCAGCGTGGTTGCGCCGCGAACAGTCTGATCGGATTTACGTGGATCTATGCCCAGATTAACGGCGGCATCAATAGTCTCTGCAAATTTGACTTTGGACAGCTCTTTGAGAAGTGCAACGGCTTCGTCAATGCTGTATTGCTTGGCGGTATCAACTTTTTCGTTGATTGCGCGCTGACGCTTGGATAATTTCGCCATCTTACAGGCCCTCCACATTCAGGCCCATTGCGCGAGCAGAGCCGGCAATAGTACGTACGGCAGCGTCCATATCGGCCGCTGTCAAATCGGGATCTTTGGTGGTCGCAATTTCTTCCAACTGGGCGCGGGTCACTGTGCCAACCTTTTCAGTGTTGGGACGGCCACTGCCGGATTTGATGCCAGCGGCTTTCTTCAGCAAATAGGCCGCGGGCGGCGTCTTCATGGTGAAGGTGAAGCTGCGGTCACTGTATACGCTGATTACGACGGGCACGGGAGCGCCGGGTTCCATATCCTGGGTCTGAGCATTGAATGCTTTACAGAATTCCATGATATTGACACCGTGCTGACCCAGTGCGGGACCAACGGGTGGGCTGGGGTTTGCCTTACCTGCAGCAACCTGCAGTTTGATATAGGCATTTATCTTCTTTGCCATAGTAGTTAAGCTCCTTTTCAAGCTTCAGTTCGGGTATTAACGCCTCCAAGCAGTGGCAAGACCGCTTTTCTTTGGCTCCCCCCAGTCTTTACTCAAGCTCCTCCGAAGAAAAACTTTATCGCAAAGACGCGAAAAACCCTCTTCCGCACAAAGCAAAAGAAGGCCTGTAAACTTGCTGAACCCGGCTAGGCTTTTTCGACCTGACCGAATTCCAACTCGACCGGTGTAGAACGGCCAAAAATAAGAACAGCCACCTGCAAGCGGCTCTTTTCGTAGTTGACTTCTTCCACAACGCCATTGAAGTCGTTGAAGGGTCCGTCGACAACCCGCACCATCTCGCCGGGCTCGAACAGGGTTTTGGGCTTTGGCTTGTCGACAGAATCATCGACACGCTGAAGTATGGTCTGAGCTTCTTTTTCGGTAATAGGTGCGGGTTTGTCCGCCTTGCCACCGATGAAACCCATCACGCGCGGCGTTTCCTTCACCAGGTGCCAGGCAGCGTCACTCAGCTCCATCTGGATCAGAACATAACCGGGGAAGAATTTCCGCTCGGACTTGCGCTTCTGGCCTCCGCGCATTTCCACGACATCTTCTGTCGGGACCAGCACGTCACCGAAGGAATCCTGCATGCCGAGCAGCTCGATACGCTCTTTCAGAGCCGCGGCCACTTTTTTCTCGTAGCCCGAGTAGGCGTGCACTACATACCAACGTTTTGCCATGAGAAAAAACCCTAACCAATAATAAGAGAAGCGAGCCAGCCCAGAAGTGTGTCCAGACCCCATAGAATGACGGCCATGATAATTACGACCACAATCACCATTAAAGTTGTCTGATGCGTCTCTTTCCGCGTCGGCCACACCACCTTGCGCACTTCAAGTTGCGCGGCTTTCATCAAGGACCAGAAGCTGTGACCCTTGGCAGTATTGACCGCCACAAAACATGCAAGCAGACCCACTGCCAGCAGGACCAGCACGCGGTACAGCAGAGCCACATCACCGGCATAATAAGAATTGGCGAAAGCTGCACCCGCTACCAGCAGCAGCACCAACAGCCACTTCAGGCCGTCAAATCGGAATTCTCTGGCTTCGACTTTTGTACTCATTGCAGCATTCCTACTCACTGATCTGTCAGTGAATCCAACTTATTAAAATGGCAGGCCAGGAGGGACTCGAACCCCCAACTTTCGGTTTTGGAGACCGACGCTCTACCAATTGAACTACTGGCCTGTAACGCTTCCAAATAAAATCTGTATTACAACAAAAACGATATACGACAAAAGGTTGGCCGAGGAAAACCCCACCAACCTTTTGTCAGAGCACCCGTCAGCGCTTAAGCGATGACTTTAGCTACAACGCCGGCACCCACAGTACGGCCACCTTCACGGATGGCGAAACGCAGGCCGTCTTCCATCGCAATCGGGTGGATCAGGGTCACGG
>CAZEWY010000148.1:0-9189 GCA_964515945.1 uncultured Cellvibrionaceae bacterium | reverse complement strand
GGTGTTGAGCTACAAGCTGCAAGCGGCAAGCGACAAGAAAAAATGAAGGGTTTATGGGCTCCTGGGAGGCAAGGTAACTATGGCATTTTACGCGCTGGAAAAGCTGAGTCATTTGCATGATGGCTATCAGAAAGCCTTTCGCGTGGCGGGGCACCAACTGTTGCTGATTCAGCAGGAGGGCCGCAGTTATCTTATTGAGAATCGCTGTCCTCATATGGATGCGTCTTTGGCCGACGCGGTTCAGTGCGATGGTATTCTGCGTTGCAGGGCGCACGGTATTGAATTCGGGCTTGCCGACGGGCGGGCTCGGGGGCCGCTGGCGGGCACTATCGGATCCCTGAAATTTTTCCCGATTGCCTACGATGGCAATGTGCTCGGCGTGGAGTTGTAGCTACAAACTCATGACCTTCAGATTGGGATCTGTGAATCCATAGTGCTCCCACAAATGGTCGAATTCGGTCATCAGGTTACGAGCTTCGGCGCGGGCGTTGGGATTGCTGAAACCCATGAAATCAGCTTCGCTGTTGAAAAAGACCAGCGCCTGTTTATCCACCAGAAAATAGCCCATATTGGGATCTTTCGGCATTTCCGTCAGGCCGCGTATTTCCATGCGGGACGGTAGTCGCTGTGCCAGTTGTACCAATCCGTGACTGTATCCCTTGAGCGGGCGGGTGTCGCGCACCAGAATGCGAATTTTCGATTGCCGGCTGCGTCTTGCCAGAGCGGAAATCTGCTCCAGCAGAGGGGCGTCTGTATAGAGCAGGGGTGTCAGTTGGTCGCTGAGAATATCCAGCGAGCGCCGGCCGTCCTCGATCAGTTGCCGCAGTGCCGTCACACATTCACTGGGTCCCTGTAGCCGTGTGACAGAGGGTTCAAGGTCGGCATTTTCCAGCTTGATATTCAGATCCTGAAGGTCCCTGAGATGCATCCGTCGATGGGGGATGCCGGCATCCTGAAATTCGGGTCCTTCAGCAACGAAGCCGAAGTGCAAATAGAAATCTATCGCCTGGGTCTGGGCATCGAGAAAAAGCTCACCATGGCCCGCCTCCCGTGCAAAAGCGATGACTTCATTCAACAGGGCGCGGCCTATGCCCCGGCCGCGGAAGTTGGCCAGCACAGCCATGCGCCCGATCTTGCCGTTGTTCAACAGGCGCGCACAAGCCACGGGTTGCCCGTCCAGGAAGGCCAGAAACTGAGTGGCATCCTCGTCCGCGTCATCCCATTCCTCCTCAGGCGAAACCCCTTGTTCGCTCACAAATACCTGGTGCCGTATGCGCGCCAGGTCGGCCCGGTGTTGCTGCCAGGAAACCGGCTCGATCTTCAGGTTTTGAGTCGTCACAGTGGGCCCTCCCGAAACTAGTCGAGGCAATACAGCCATCCATTGCTGACCAGCTCAGCCAACAAAGCCTGGTCATTTGGTGCAGGAAAATCGCGAATTGTCACCGCCTGATAAGCACTTAAAGCCTGGGCCAGGGCCAGACTGCAATCGTGACCGACGCCGCCCAGATAGAGCATCGCCTGATCTGCCGCATCCGGTTGCGCCACATAGGCGGCGCGCACCCTAAGTTTTAGCACGGCTGACGCGGAATTCATATCTGCATCCGGTACCAGCGGGTCGTCCAGTTCAGCAGTTTCGCGTTTGGCTTGGGTGCCATAGCTGCCCAGCCAATGGGCGATAAGCTCTTTATCCTGGGTCAGGCGCAGCAGAATATCCTGAACCCTCGCCACCGCATCCGTTGAAATCTCGCCCGGATGGAGCTGTCGCGTGATGCTGCTATCGCCATAGCGCTGGTCCGGTGTCAGTCGGGAGGCGATTTCATCGCTGAAATCCTGCAACAGCTCACTGTAACTGGGCGCGCGGAAGCCAATAGAGTAGGTGATGCAGGGGCTCTGGGCAATGCCCCAATGGGCCAGCTGCGGCGGCACATAAAGGAGGTCGCCGGGCTCCAGCAGGTATTCAGCCTCGATGTCGAATTCGGCGAGCAGATTCATCGCGGTATCGGTGCGCATGGCGGTCCCGCTGTCGCAGTGCTGTCCCAGCCGCCAGCGTCGCTGTCCCTCGCCCTGGAGCAGGAACACATCGTAGTAGTCAAAATGGGGACCCACACCGCCTTGATCGGCTGCGTAGCTCACCATGATATCGTCCAGCCGCCAGTTGGGCAGAAATCGAAAATGGTTGAGCAGGGCGCCCACGTCGGGCACCAGCTGATCGACAGCCTGTATCAGCAGGCTCCAGTGGCTTTTGGGGAGATCGGTAAAGGCTGTGTCGGGCAGGGGACCCTGTTGGACTTTCCAGTCGCTGCGAAGTGGATCCTTGTTTGGAGTTTCCTGGACCAGGCGGGACTCCACACCATCCTCCAAGGCGAAACCGGCCAATTCTTCGGGTGATACCGGCGACTGGAATCCCGAAAAGGCCTGCCGGACCAGCAGTGGCTTCTTCTGCCAGTAATCCGCCAGGAATTGCTCAATAGGCATATCGCCCAGGTGAGTCAAAGGCCCATTTTCCGAATGCTTTTGCGCTCTGGACACTTGGTCTCTCCCGGGAGTGTGCGGTTAGGACTGATGGCACTTACTTAAGGTCCTGATCCAGCTTAGGGCCGATTTGGGGTATGGCTTTCCAAGACCGTCGCCCGCAGGGCCGTTCATTGGCATCCATGCCATCACGGCACTAGTGCATCCTGCACGTCGGTGCGGGTGTCGCCCCCATGGATGGGTCTACGGCGTGTCTTGGAAAGCCATACCCCGAAGCGGCCCGGGAACGAAGCCGCTTTAGTATGTGTCTTTAAGTCAAGATTTGATGTTCTTTGCCTGCTCAGCGGCATTGCCCAGATAAGTCGCGGGCGTCATGGCTTGCAGGCGCTCTTTGGCATCCTGGGGAATATCCAGCGATTGCACAAAATCCTGCATCACCGCCTGGGTAATGGTCTGCCCCCGGGTAAGCGCCTTGAGCTTTTCGTAGGGCTCTTCAATGCCGTAACGCCGCATGACCGTCTGTATGGGTTCGGCCATGACTTCCCAGGCCTTGTCCAGATCCGCGGCTATGGCGGCGGGGTTGATTTCCAGCTTGCCAATACCCTTCAAGGCCGCGGCATAAGCAATCAGACTGTAGCCAAAACCAACACCCATGTTGCGCAGTACCGTGGAATCCGTCAGGTCACGCTGCCAGCGGGAAATCGGCAGTTTCGCCGCCAAGTGGCCAAAGACGGCATTGGCGATGCCGAGGTTGCCTTCAGAGTTTTCGAAGTCGATGGGGTTGACCTTGTGGGGCATGGTGGAGGAGCCCACTTCGCCGGCCACGGTTTTTTGCTTGAAATAGCCCAGGGAGATATAGCCCCAGATATCCCGGTTGAAATCGATCAGGATGGTGTTGAAGCGCGCCATGCCGTCGAAGAGCTCGGCGATATAGTCATGAGGTTCAATTTGGGTGGTGTAAGGGTTCCAGGTGAGCCCCAGGCTGGTCACGAATGTTTCGGCATTGGCCTGCCAGTCGAGGTCGGGATAGGCGGACAGGTGTGCATTGTAGTTGCCCACGGCGCCGTTGATCTTGCCAAGTAACTCGACCTTCCCTATTTGGGCTAACTGCCGGCGCAAGCGTGCAACCACGTTTGCCAGTTCCTTGCCCACAGTAGTGGGGGAGGCGGTCTGACCGTGGGTGCGGGATAGCATAGGCACGTCCGCGTATTTGTCGGCCAGTTCAGCCACGGCGTCGACGATGGCCTGCATCTGTGGCATGACCACCTGATCCCGGCCAGCCTTGAGCATGAGCGCGTGAGACAGGTTGTTGATGTCTTCCGAAGTACAGGCAAAGTGGACAAATTCACTCACCGCTTCCAGCTCGGCATTGCCCTTGAAGCTGTCCTTGATGAAGTATTCCACCGCCTTGACGTCGTGATTGGTGGTGCTCTCGATATCCTTGATGCGCTGTGCCTCGGCTTCGCCGAAGTTCTCAAGAAGCGCTTTCAGTTGCGCATTGGTCTCGGCACTAAAAGGCCCGATCTCGCTGATCCCCGGATGTTCCGCCAGACGCTGCAACCAGCGCACCTCCACCTCGACACGGCTGCGGATAAGGCCGTATTCGCTGAAGACGGGACGTAGTGCGTCGGTTTTGTTGCCGTAACGGCCATCGATGGGAGAAACGGCGGAAAGAGCTGAAAGATTCATTGCGGGTTCCAATAACACATTGGGTTGATGGGTGGCGGGTGGAAAAGGAAAGGCCGCAATCATACCGGAAGTGGCCTTGTTCTTTAACCACCACCTGAAATTTCCAGTTTTTTCGCTTCTTTCAAAAGCTCCTCGGCGGCATTGGCGATCTTGCGGCGGGAAAACAGCAACTGCCAGCGGCTGCCTCCGGCCTGGCGCCACAAGGTGGCGGCGCGGATGGCGGCAAGCAGCAGTACGCGCACCTGATTGCTGACCCGGGTTTGATGCAGGTAATCATATTCGCCGGTTACCTGTATGCGGTACTGAAAGGTGCTGATGGTATCGGTGTAGATATCGGCAATATTGCCCACCACATTGTCGTGGGTTTCGCCGAAATGTTGTGCCTGTTGTTCCGCTTTTTCCAGGCGAGTGCCCAGAATATGCAACATGTCCCGGCGTTTGTTGAGCTTCTTCTGCAGGTGAACCACGCCCAGAAAGTAGCGAAGGATATCGCTGTGCGCGGGGTCGCGGTGATCATCCAGGGTCTTGATGAGTACCTCAAGTCCCTTGATGAGATTCGCGAGCCCTCCGAAAACCGCCTCCGCCGACGGGGGGCGCTGCTCAAACAGGCTGTGCACCGCCGTTTCAAAATCCCGCGTATTTAGATAACCGGTTTTGGCGAGCTGTTCCACCATGGCAACGGGCTGAAGAGCGCCCGCCAGGCCAATGGCGATATTTCTCCATGATTTTTCCAAGATTAATCCTTTGGGGTTGATGAGTTCGCCAGAGCTTTTTCGATCACGGCACCGCCCAGGCAGATATTGCCGTTGTAGAAGACCACGGATTGTCCGGGTGTTATGGCCCGCTGGGGTTCATCAAATTCTACCAGCAGCTTGTCGTCGGTCTGACGCAGGGTGCACCACTGATCCGGTTGTCGGTAGCGGGTCTTGGCGGTGCAGCGCATTTCATCGGGGGCCTGCATGGGGTTGATCCAGTGCACTTGGCCGGCCTCCAACCCCTGACTGAACAGCAGTGGATGGTTGGCGCCCTGCACGACCAGCAGCACATTGCGTTGCAGATCCTTGCCTGCCACGTACCAGGGGTCCTCGCCGGCGCCGGCAACGCCGCCGATGCCGAGCCCCTGGCGCTGGCCTATGGTGTGATACATCAGGCCATGATGTTCACCCATGACTTCCCCGCTGTCGTTTTCGATGATGCCCGGCTGGGCCGGCAGATATTGCTCGAGAAAATCCTTGAAGCGGCGCTCGCCGATAAAACAGATGCCGGTACTGTCCTTCTTGCCGTGGGTGACCAGATTGTGCTTTTCCGCCAGCTCCCGCACGTAGGGTTTTTCCAGCGCGCCTATGGGGAACAGCGTCTGGGCGAACTCCTCCTGGCCAACCGCATGCAGGAAGTAGCTTTGGTCTTTATTGGCATCCAGGCCCTTGCAAAGCTGGGTGACTCCGTCGCGCTGACGGGTCTGGGCGTAATGGCCTGTGGCGATAAAATCGGCGCCGAGCATGCGGGCGTATTCCAGAAACACCTTGAACTTGATTTCCCGGTTACAGAGGATATCCGGATTGGGGGTGCGGCCAGCCTTGTACTCCGCCAGAAAATGTTCAAAGACATTGTCCCAGTACTCGGCGGCGAAGTTGGCGGTATGCAGATGTATGCCGAGGGTGTCGCACACAGCCTGGGCGTCGGCCAGATCCACCTTCGCCGTACAGTATTCGGTGCCGTCGTCCTCGTCCCAGTTTTTCATGAACAGACCTTCCACCCGATAGCCCTGCTGCAGCAACAGCAGGGCCGCGACAGAAGAATCTACGCCGCCGGACATACCGACGATCACATGGGGTTTTGGAGAGTCAGTCATAAGCCAACCAGAAAAATTCAACGGATCCAGGAGTCTGTGGGGCGCACAGTTTAACGGTGTTGCCGGATAAGCTCCAACGGGAAATGGTCCCCGCGCAAAAAACGTTCGATATCGTCCAATACCATGGGACTGCGCAACTGACGGCCGAGGCCACGGATATCCTCGAGGGAGAGCCAGACAGCTTCAAGAATGCCTTCATCCAGGGGTGCGTCGGCGATTTCCTCAATCGGCGTCGCCGCGAAAGTCGTACGCAGATAGGTGATGCCATTGTGGGGCGACGTGTAGTGGCTGAGCCCCAGTATATGGAGCGGCTCCACCCGCCAGCCGGTTTCCTCCCGTGTTTCCCTGATCGCGGCTTCGATTAGCGTCTCATCGCGCTCAAGATGACCGGCGGGCTGGTTGTAAACCTCAATACCGTCCGCCAATTCGCGCACCAGCAGAAAACGGTCATTACGCGCTACCACCGTGGCAACGGTGACGTGAGGGTGCCAGAGATCGGGTGTCATATCAGATGTCCTGTGGGTTGCGGTGCTGACGTCGCGGCGGCCGGGTTGATTCCCGCCGTGGGGCAGTAGAGTGAACCTGTTCCAGGCGGTAGGCGCCGCTCGCGAGATCGCCCAATTGCCAGGAACCTATGCTGACACGCACCAATCTCAGTGTGGGAAACCCCACGGCGGCGGTCATACGCCTTACCTGTCGATTGCGGCCTTCGGTGATGGTCACGCGTAACCAACTGGTGCGGATATTGGCCCGAAAGCGGATTGGCGGCGTCCGCGGCCAAAGTTCCGGCGGTTCCATTAGCTCGACCTCCGCGGGGCGGGTGAGACCATCCTTCAGTGACACTCCCCGGCGCAACTGTGATAAGGCCTGCTCCGAGGGCGTGCCTTCCACCTGTACCCAGTAGGTCTTGGGCAGCTTGAAGCGGGGGTGAGCTATCTGTTGCTGTAACTGCCCGTCATCGGTCAGCAACAGCAGGCCCTCGGAATCCCGGTCCAGGCGTCCCGCCGCATAGCAGTCCCGGCATTCCGGCGTCGCCAGAAAATCCTTGAGCGTGACGCGACCCTCCGCATCCGTGAACTGACACAGTACGTTGCAGGGCTTGTTGAACAGGATGAGTTTTGCCATGGAATAGGGTTGTTCTGGGTTCGGTGGGGCAGTTTAGGCCAGCCTTACCTTCCCTGGCAAAGGCTGCTATAATCGCGCCCGCTTCAAATGCCCTCGGCCCTTGCTTCATCTACTTTCTACAGACTTTATGTTCCAGGGACTGTTTCTCCAAGTGAGGCGTCTCGAGAATGCCCGCGGGCAAGGCCGTTCTTAACAGTCCATCTGTGCAGGCCGCTGATCCAGGATGGTTTGCAGTAGCAGAGTTTCAGCTTGACCATTTGCCGCACAGATGCGTTCTTCATTTGCAACCAACAACGGAGTTTACAATGGGATATCAACACATCCAGGTCCCCGCGAAAGGTGAAAAAATCACCGTAAACAGCGACCTTTCCCTGAACGTTCCCAACCACCCGATCATTCCATTTATCGAGGGTGACGGCATAGGCGTGGACATTACGCCCGTCATGAAAAAAGTGACCGATGCCGCGATCGAAAAAGCCTATGGTTCAGAGAAAAGCATTGCCTGGATGGAAGTTTACTGCGGCGAGAAGGCGGCGGAAACGTACAGCGGCGACTGGTTCCCGGCCGAAACTCTTGATGCCATCAAGGACTACGTGGTCGGCATCAAAGGCCCCCTGACAACCCCCGTGGGCAAGGGCTTCCGTTCCCTGAACGTGGCGCTTCGCCAGGAAATGGACCTCTATGTGTGTCAGCGCCCCGTGCGCTGGTTTACCGGCGTCCCCAGCCCGGTTAAAGAGCCAAACAAAGTGGATATGGTCATATTCCGCGAGAACTCGGAAGATATTTATGCCGGCATCGAATGGCAAGCGGGTACCGACGAAGCCAAGAAGATCGTCAAGTTCCTGCAGGACGAAATGGGCGTAACCAAGATCCGCTTCCCCGGTACCAGTGGTATTGGCATCAAGCCCGTATCGGAAGAGGGCACCAAGCGTCTGGTCCGTAAAGCGCTGCAATATGCCATCGACCAGAATCAGCCTTCCGTGACCCTGGTTCACAAGGGCAACATCATGAAGTTCACCGAGGGTGCTTTCGCCGATTGGGGTTACCAGCTGGCGCGGGAAGAATTTGGCGCGGAGCTGATCGATGGCGGCCCCTGGTGCAAGTTCAAGAACCCCAAGACCGGTAAGGATATCATCGTCAAGGACGTGATCGCCGATGCCATGCTGCAACAGATCCTGCTGCGTCCCGAAGAGTACAGCGTCATTGCCACGCTCAACCTCAATGGTGATTACCTGTCCGACGCTCTGGCAGCCCAGGTTGGCGGTATCGGCATTGCGCCCGGCGCCAACATGTCCGACGCGGTGGCCCTGTTCGAGGCAACCCACGGCACGGCGCCCAAGTACGCCGGTCAGGACAAGGTCAACCCCGGTTCACTGATTCTGTCAGCGGAAATGATGCTGCGCCATCTGGGCTGGAACGAAGCCGCGGATCTGATCATCAAGGGCATGGAAGGTGCCATAGGCGCGAAAACCGTGACTTACGATTTCGAGCGTCTGATGAGCGACGCGGAACTGAAGTCCTGTTCGGAGTTTGGCGACGAGATGATCAAGCACATGTAAGAGCCTGCGCCTCGTTTGAGGTGCGATTGGTTACATGGGAATAGCTACACAGAAAAGGCCTTTAATCTCAACGGATTAAAGGCCTTTTCTATATCGGAGACAGTCGGGTGATTCTGTGGTACCCGAGCCTGTGGAAGCTAGTGCGCGCTTTCGGTCTCAGTGAAATCAATTGCCTCGGAGGTGGCGCTATCCTCGTTGCCGGAAGCGGTCGCGTCGGTCGCCGGTGATGCGTCCGGACGAATATGAGTGGCATGCAGGCCTTTGTCGCCCTGGGCGACTTCAAAACTGACCGGTTGCCCGGCTTTCAGCGTCCGATAGCCTTCCATTTCTATAGAGGAGTAGTGGGCGAAAATATCGTCTCCACCCGCATCGGGCAAGATAAACCCGAAGCCCTTGGCGTTGTTAAACCACTTTACTGTACCTGTTGGCATAATGATTTTCCCTTTAATCTCTACTAATTGCCCCAACATTAGTTCCAGATATGGGGAGAAT
>CAZEWY010000147.1:0-9237 GCA_964515945.1 uncultured Cellvibrionaceae bacterium | reverse complement strand
ATAAAAAAACCCGGACAGTCCTGCCCGGGTTTTTTGTTGGAGATGGTGTCTCCCGACACCATTAGGGATTTACAGCGATTTCAGGAAGTTCAATACATCCTGCTTTTGTCCGCTGGATAACGACATGTAGCTGTTTTTAGACGCTTCCCCTTCGCCGCCATGCCACCGAATCGCTTCTTCGATGCTGCGGGCACGACCGTCGTGCAGGTAAGTGTGGACGGGGGTACAGATTTCGTTACCCTGACCACCGGTCGGATTGGCGACACCACCGGTGACGCAGGCGGAGAGGCCTATGCCCCACAGCGGCGTGGTGCGCCACTCGGCACCCGTGGCTTCGCCTTCACCCAGGTTATCCGCCAGGCCGGGACCCATGTCGTGCAGCAGCATGTCCGTGTAGGGATGAATGGTTTGATCCCTCAGTTCTGCAAACGGGTGGAACTGGCTGGTCTGCACGGTGGGTGTGTGACAGCCGGCACAGCCGATATTGCTGAACAGGCTCTCGCCATTTTCCACTGAAGGGTCGTTGTAATCGCGCTGTGGGCGCACACCCAGCAAGGATATGTATTTCACCAGATTATCCACGTGCGCGTCCGCCAGCTCGGAACCACTGCTACCGCAGTCAGATTGATTAGAGCCACAATCGGGATTGGGCAGGACCGAGGTCATAACACCCATGTCCATATTGAAGGCCGAGGCAATCTGATGCTTAACGCTGCTGGTGCCCGCTTTCCAGCCAAAGCGGCCGAGGCGGGTCTGAGCTGTGACAGGATCCAGAACCCGGTTGGCTTTACCGGAAATGCCATCGCCATTGCTGTCATTGACATCTTCCTTGGCGAGAATGGTGGATTCCGGAATGGCTTCCAGCAGACCGATACCCACCAGTTGTGGGGCAATACGGGCAGAGAAACGCGCCGGTGTCACGCCAGTGAACTGATAGTTCGGTGAACGCAGGCCATCAGCTTCGCTCCAGAACTGGATGGAAGGCGTGCCTTCGCTGACAGCACCGCCGGAGGTGGCAAACTGCAACACCCGTCCGAGATCCGGATGGGGATTGCCGTTGGCATCGGCGACTTTGAATACCCACTTGTCCAGAGGCTGGCCCAGCGGAGCTGGCGCCGCACGACCATTGCGCACATGGCAGTCCGCGCAGGTATCGTTGGTGAAGTGCGGACCGGCCTTTCCGATGGCTGGCGTAAAGGCAGGGTTCTCAACCGGCTTCTCGTTGTGCACACCATCGATAAAAGATGAATGGTGCACCCGTCGTCCCAGCATAAATGGCTGTGCGTTGTCGAAGCCCATGTTGCCGGCCATCTGCATAAAGTGGCCGTCGGTTTCGCCCGATGTCTGTGCGTGAATGCTGGTATGACCACCCAGCCAGGCCTCCTCGGCAATCTTGACGGAATCTTCCACGCCACCCACAGGTGTCGCACCGCCGACATCCCAAGGCACCAGACCTTCACCGACGATATAAAGGAAAACGGTGCCATAGTATGCGGAGCGCCCGTTGGGTACGCTGTGATCCAGGAATTGACTCACCTCGAACTCGAGCTTGTCACCGATCTGGATGTCGCGGCCGAGCCGACAGTTGAAGCTAGCCTCTTTCCAGTAGTGCGTGTTGTCGACAACATTCATGGTGCCATTGTTGCAGTACTCCGCCACCGTATTGCGGCCGATGTAGAACCAGCGGTTTTCCGCTTCAGTATCGTTCAGTTTGAACTGAGTGATCACGTTCATGCGCACGGTGCTGCCGCCCTTGGCTACATAATCGACAATCTCGATGCCGGCGGTGCGGTCTTCCCAGTAGAAGGACAGGTAGTGGTCGTACGCCTGGAACTGATCTTCCTTGGCGTGACGATCACGGGCACGGTCCGAGATACGGGTAACCAGAGCATCGCCACGGTCATACTGGATAACCGGCTCCAACGGTGTGGACGAGTTGTACAGGGGCGTAATTGCGCCCAGTGATCCAGACGACGAACTGGAGGATGAACTGGAACTGCTGCCGCCCGGTGTGCCGAACAACTCGATTTCCGCCAGTTGCAGGATTGTGCCGCTGTTGTTGTTCAGGTTGAACCTGTAGTAACTGTAACCCGTGCTGTTGGCAAAACTAAAGGTACGGGTCTGGAAGCGGTTGGGGAAATCCTCGCCGGAACGGCTGTCGATGGTTGACCAGTTAACACCATTGTTTGAACCCTGCAGGGTCCAGCTAGCCGGATCGCGCGCGGCAAAATCATTGGCGGATGTCAGCGTGTAGCTGGTGACAATGTAGGATGCCGATGCCTGCAACTGAACCCAAGCCGATGCATGAAAGGTCAGAAATTTGGTATTCACGTTGTTGTCGACCAGATTCCCGATACCTTCCGCCGCCGGTGAATCATCATATTGCGCACTGATCGAACCACCAGCATTGGTGATATCGCTGCCGCCGGATGATGAACTGCTCGACGAAGAGCTTGAACTGCTGCTGGATGAAGAGCTTGAACTCGAGCTCGAACTCGAACTGCTGGAGCTTCCGTCGCCAACAAAGTTGTGGACCTCCACCGGAGTTGTCTGACCGACGCCCCCGCTGATGATGGTGAAGGACACACTCACGCTATCGCCGGCAGTCAGCCCGGAAATATCGTAAAACCATCCTTCGGCATCCTGGTTCATGCGCAGGTTCTGCTGGCCACCGCCGTTGACACTGTAGTGGATATCTACGATATCACCTTCAGCGACCCGTGCCCGCAAAGTGCTGGCATCGGTTTCCTGCAGACAGGTGTCTTCGCAGGCCGAACCGCCAGGGGTGCCGTAGACCTCGAACTCCCAAATGGAGTAGCCCCAGTTATTGCCGGCACTGCGGCTGATACCGTACATACGGACGTAACGGTAGGAACCGGACACCAGAACTTCGTCGGTGCGATTGCCGAAGACGCCGCCGGACTCGGTCGCCAGGGTAGTCCAGGTGGCGTTATCGTTGGAACCACGGATTTCGTAGGTATCCGCGTTAGCAGCTTCCCAGTGGATAACGACACGGGACAGATTGTGGGCTTGCCCCAGATCCACCGTGATGAAGGACGGGTCAACCTGGGCAGCCGAGGCCCAGCGGGTGGCCATGTCGCCGTCTACGGCAGCACTTGCGGGTAAGTCTGCCGTGCTGGCCGTTACGTCGGCGAAGACTGCAACGTTGGTGTCGTTAGCCACAACTTCACAGCCATTCGCATCAACGGAAGTTCCCTGTGGTGTGCCGGGGCATTGGTCGCTTGTGTTGTTAACACCATCGCTGTCGCTATCCAGGCTACAACCATTCTGATCGACGGCGGTACCAGCCGGGGTGGCTGGGCATTGATCCGCGCTGTCGTTGACGCCGTCACCGTCGCCATCGAGGGCGCAGCCATTCTGGTCAACCGCACTTCCCGCGGGTGTGCTCGGGCACTGGTCGATGTCATCGTTGACACCATCGCTGTCACTGTCAGTACAGCTCGGTGAGGTACAGGGACCCACGGGCTCGAGCTTGATCCAGTTCAGGTTGAAGTCACCGGTATTGACGTCGAGTCGCAGTGTATGACTGCCTGATGTCGCCACAGATACCTCGCCGATGACCTGGGTCTCCCAGGTCTGCCAGCTACCCGTGGCGCCGACGCTGCTGGTGCCAAGCGGGTTGCCGTCCAAGGACAGGGAGTAACTGCCTCCGCCGACCTGTGAGGCTACGCGAGCACTGACGGCATAGGTACCGGCATCCAGGCTCAGGTTGTAGGACAACCACTCGTTGGTCACAATCCAGCCAACGTTGTAGCCGCCATCGACATCCTGGGAGGCTTCGATATCGACGTCATCGGTGCGGTAGGCACCGCCGGTGTTGCCCGCAGTCGTGTCAAAGAAGGTGCTGTAGTCTTCCGCCTGCTGCGTCACGGGGCTGCCGGAACTGCTGCTCGACGAGGACGAAGATGAGCTGGAACTGCTGCTGGACGATGAGCTGCTCGAGGAGGATGAGCTGCTGGACGAACTGGACGTTGAACCGCAAGCGCCCGCCAGATCCCATGCATCCTGCCAGGCACTGCCGACGCCCGGCTCGTATGCCCAGGCAGCAGCGGAGGAACACCAGCCTGCAACCACACAGAGATATTCGCTACCGCCATTCTGTACCAGTTGTCCGGCGCTGTAGCTGGTGCCAGCGACATATTGCGGCGAGGAACAGGTGCCGCCACTGGACGACGAGCTGCTCGATGAGGATGAGCTGCTGGAGGACGAACTGGAACTGCTTGAGGATGAACTGCTGGAAGAACTGCCGCTTTCGCTCCCGAAGAGTTCGAATTCCGCCAGTTGCACGATACCGCCACTGTTGTTGTTCAGGTTGAATCGGTAGTAGCTGTATGCCGCACCGTTGCTGAAGTTGAATTCACGGGTCAGGAAACGGTTGGGGAAATCCTGGTTGGAACGGCTGTCGATAGTCGTCCAGGCGCTACCGTTGTTGGAGCCCTGCAAAGTCCAGTTCAATGGATCCCGCTCCGGCGCGTCATTGGCCGACGTCAAGGTGTAACCGGTAACCACGTAGGAACCCGGCGCCTGATACTGCACCCAAGTCGACGGATTGAAAGTCAGGTATTTGGTGTTGACGTTGTTGTCGACCAGGTTGAGGTCGCCTTCGGTAGCCGGCGAATCGTTGTACTGCGAATTAATCGCGCCGCCCAGATCGGTGATATCAACGCCACCGGATGAACTGCTTGAGGAAGAACTGGAGCTGGATGACGAACTTGAGCTGCTGGAACTGGCGCCACCGCCTTCCCAACGGACATCATCAATCGCAAACTGGAAGGTGGACGTCGGGAACTGGCCATCCACGCTGGAGATATAGAACAAACCTTTCATGGCCTGCAACGCTATGAGAGTGCCGCGCAGATCGGAAACCGGAATGCTGGCTTCGCCCCATTCGCCGTTGCGCACCAGACCATACTTGGTTTCATTGGCGGGGAAAGTCAGCCAGTTTTCGTTGGTGTAGGCATCGGCAACGCCAATTCGGAAGGAAACGTTGGCCGGAATCTTGATTCTGAACTTGAGTGTACCGTCAACGAAATTGGACATGTTGGGAACGCCGCGCGCCTGCACACCACCGCCGAACCACTGGCCAGGGGCGGTATAGGCCCATGCGATAACATTGTCACCTTCATAAGCGGGAGTCGTGCCCGCGCCCACTGATGCGGTATTCCAGATATAGATGTCGGAGCTGACGCCAGCCTCGAGCTCATTGGTGGTCGGTGTATTGTCGGTGAACACACCGAAAGTTCCGGTTTCCGCCGGGGGAGGTGGTGGATCACCGAGCCACACCTGGCCCTGGCCATCAAGCTCATAGACCCGCACATAATCGACCCGCATTTCGCCGGGGAGGGGTGCGGTGATCCCGCTGTTGTCGAGAATACCGGTAAATGTGCCACCAACCGCGAGGTTGAGCAGCAGGTAAAAAGGCTTCTGGAATTCTTCCATGCCTTCGCCGATGGTAATGGGCGCATTGTACAGATCGGTTTCCACACCATTGTCTTCGATGGTGAAGCGAATCTGTGATTCCGTCCAATAGGTTCGGTAGATGACAAAACGGTTGCTGAGTGGCGTCGGTGCCACATAGGCATTATCCGTCTGCCAGGCCGTCATGGCGGCGCAGGTGGGATTGGCGTCCGAGCAAGCTGCGTCCGCGTAGAAAATAGCATTGGAGCCCACGAAGCTGTTGATGTCCGCTCCGGGGAAACCGGCGTCTGCGCGTGCCTGGGCACTGTGCCCGGCCTCCATCATGTCAATTTCACCCTTGCGCGGCCAGGTTTCGGGGCTGGTGCCGAGCATCCAGGCGGCTGGCCAGAGACCATTACCGACTGTAGGCTGCGCCATACGCACTTCTATCAAGCCATATTTCACTGATACCTTGTGTTGAGAATCCAGCTTGCCGGAGGTGAAGATCCTGCCGTTGTGTTCACCACTGAGGTTACTTTCATTACGGGCCGCAAGTACCAGCTCACCATTGTCGATATAGGCGTTATTCTGGTCGTACCACTGCAATTCCTGGTTACCCCAACCACAAAGGTTCGGGCCATGCTGGCATCCGTCGCCTTCAACAATGTTCCACAAATCAGTGTTGAGGGTATTGAAATTATCTTCCCACAGGAGGTTTCCTACCTGCTGTGCGTGTGTATAGCCACTAATGAGAACCGTACTGAGCAAACTTGCCCACAGGCAGCTTGTTCCGAACCATTTAGGGCTCCGGGGTGTCATTGTTTTCATGAAGGACTCCAATTGTCATTATTATTGGGTAACTTTTTGTTATCTCCCGCACTGCCAGCGTCCCTGGTAATCCTCCGGACCCGAGGCCACTGATTTCCCAGCGGTCCCATTTCCAGAACAATCAGAGGCTGATACTGCTAAAGGTGCATGACTCTGACTCTGCCGAACCTGTTGTTATTATCCAATTCGGTTGCAATTGACGGCATTCGGTCTTCCATGAAGGGCGGTAAAGCTATTGCAGGCTGTAACACTCAACCTTTTTTTCGGAAATGTCGTCCCACTTCACCAAAAAAAACGAGACCCCGTTGCACGCCAGGATTGGCGCCGATATAACCAAGTCGCATAAATGAATTTTTGTGATATCCGTCACATTACTCATGTGTCCCACATACCGCATTTTTCGCTAGTGGCACTCTGTCGTGTTAATCATTCGTCGTGCAAAGGGCGGTCGGGAGCCCAAGAAGGCATCAGGGGGGATAAGAATGTGGGCAGGCTCATGGTCGAGCCGGGATTTACGGATGGAGGCCGGATAGCCGGCTGATACCCAGGCTCTTAGAAAGAAAACAGGAGTCTGGTGAGGAGAGAACTGCGGGAAATGCACTTGATAGTAGGCACTCAAAGGCCGGGCAACCAGGGTATGCTGAAAAGGCTCGCAGGCCGTGACCCGCCTATAAAAACGCCGGGCTTTGCCCGGCGTCAGTGTATTGCTCGAACGACTTCTCTCGAAGCTTTGTGATCAGGCTTCTTCAGCCGTCTCGACTTCACCTTCGACTGGACGATCAACGAGCTCGACATAAGCCATGGGCGCCTTATCACCAGCGCGGTACCCGCACTTCATGATGCGCAAATAGCCGCCGGGACGCCCTTCGTAGCGCGGACCCAGCTCGCCGAACAGTTTGCCGACCGTCGATTTGTCCCGCAGGCGGTCGAACGCCAGTCGGCGGTTGGCAACACTGTCGTTTTTGCTCAGTGTAATCAATGGCTCCGCGTAACGGCGCAATTCTTTAGCTTTTGGCAAAGTCGTTTTGATCAACTCATGCTCAACCAGCGAAGATACCATGTTGCGGAACATGGCCTTACGGTGTGAACTGTTTCGATTCAATTGACGGCCACTATGACGATGACGCATGACTCTAAACCCTTAACCGATTGCTATCACAGCAAGTCTGTTACAGACCGGCAATGCCGGCCCCATTTTTTGGAGGTCCTTTAAAAATTGTGATTTTTCCGTGAGAGCAAGGAGGTACCGCGCGGAGAACCGGAATGTACTTGCTGTACATGAGGATTCGAGCACGGAGCCGACGCCGCTATCGCGGAAAAAGTGCTTTTTTAAAGTGTCCTCTAGTCGTTATTTCGCAAACTGGCGGGAGGCCAGTTTTCCAAACGCATACCCAGAGACAAACCGCGCGAGGCCAGTATGTCCTTGATTTCCGTCAGAGACTTCTTGCCCAGGTTCGGCGTCTTCAGCAACTCGACTTCCGTGCGCTGAATCAGGTCTCCGATGTAGTAGATGTTCTCAGCCTTCAGACAGTTTGCCGAGCGAACCGTCAGTTCGAGATCATCAACCGGACGCAGCAGTACGGGGTCGATTTGATCTTCCTTCTGCTCCGGCTCCAGCTCTTTCTCGCCTTCCAGATCCACAAACACGGCCAGTTGCTGCTGCAGTATGGTCGCCGCACGGCGAATGGCCTCTTCCGGATCAATGGTACCGTTGGTCTCAAGATCCAAAACCAGCTTATCGAGGTCCGTACGCTGTTCCACACGGGCACTTTCAACCGTGTAGGCCAGACGGCGGACGGGGCTGAAAGAGGCGTCCAGTTGCAGGCGGCCGATTGCTCGTGTTTCATCTTCATCAGTCACACGTGAATCCGCAGGCTGATAGCCACGTCCGCGGGCAACCGTGAGTTTCATCTCCAGGGCAACATCAGCCGTGATATTGGCGATGACGAGCTCCGGATTTCTGATTTCGACATCGTGATCCAGCTGGATATCACCGGCGGTCACAACTCCAGGGCCTTTTTTGCTCAGAGTCAATACCGTCTGATCCTTGCCGTGCATCACGATAGCCACATTCTTGAGGTTCAGCAGGATTTCGATAACATCCTCCTGTACACCTTCGATGGCGCTGTACTCGTGCTGCACACCTTCGATCTCAACGTCGGTGATCGCGCAACCCGGCATGGATGACAACAAGATACGTCGCAGGGCATTGCCCAGCGTGTGGCCGAAACCACGCTCCAGAGGCTCCAGTACGACTTTGGCCCGGGTAGGAGCTACCTCTGTTACATCGATATGACGTGGCGTTAAAAATTCATTAACAGCACTCTGCATAGACACACCTGTAAATAGTACTTTCCGTAAAGAGATAGAGGTTTACTCCAAACTTACTTGGAGTAAAGCTCTACGATCAGGTTCTCGTTGATTTCTGCAGGCAGATCACCGCGATCCGGAACCCGCTTAAAGGTCCCTTCCTTCTTCTCGGCATTCACATCAACCCACTCAACTTCAGCACGCTGTGCGGCAATGCCCATCGAGTTCTGAATACGCAACTGATTCTTCGCCTTCTCACGCACTGATACAACATCGCCGGCCTTGACCTGGTAGGACGGGATATTCAGAGTGCTGCCATTCACCAGAATCGACTTGTGGGAAACCAATTGACGGGATTCGGCACGTGTCGCACCGAAACCCATACGGTAGACAACATTGTCCAAACGGCACTCGAGCAGTTGCAGCAGATTCTCACCTGTTGCCCCTTTACGGCGGGCTGCTTCCTTATAGTAACCGCGGAATTGCTTTTCCAGTACACCGTAGATACGACGTACTTTTTGTTTTTCTCGCAGCTGCACACCATAGTCGGACAAACGACCACGACGCTGACCATGCATACCCGGTGCTGTTTCAGCCTTACACTTAGACTCCAGAGGGCGAACGCCGCTCTTCAGAAACAGATCCGTGCCTTCGCGACGAGATAGTTTACAGGTTGGTCCA
>CAZEWY010000146.1:0-9305 GCA_964515945.1 uncultured Cellvibrionaceae bacterium | reverse complement strand
CCGCGCCCACGGGTAATTGTCCCAGCAGAATTTCCGGTACGGCGAAACTCACCATGAGTACACTGCGATCATCCAGGCTGGCGACAGCGGAATCTTCGGCAATACGGGCACCGGGATCTATGTCCGTCAGCCCCATATGGCCGGCAAAGGGTGCTTTGAGAGTACGGTCCTCCAGCGCCACACGAGCCCGTTGCAGTTCAATTTTTGCGCGGTTTACGGCGCTGATGGCGTCGTCCAGAGCGGAAGGGGTGATGGCCCCGCTGCCCTCGGTGCGGCGGTAGCGGTCGAGCAGGCGTTCCGCATCCGCCACCGCGATTTCAGCCAGTTTGACGGCCAGCTTCTCGTCCTCGGCTTCGAGCCGCAGCAGTACCTCGCCCGCTTCAACCTTGTCGCCTGCGCGGAAATTCACCGCCACCACTTCACCCGCCGCGTCCGGATAGAGCATCACTGAGCGACGTGCGCGGGATGTGCCCACGGCCTCAACATGGGTGCGTTCATGCTGCCAGTGAACCGGTGCGGAGATAATGGGTTGGGCGGCTCTTTCGCGGCCAGGATTGTGTTCTGGTGTCTTCTCTGCGCAGGATCCCAGCAATGTCGCTAACAGAAGCGCGCCTGCCAGGCCAGAAAGCCGCAGTCGGGGGTTTGATGTCATTGTGTCACTCTTGGGCAGGTTGTTCGGGGTCGATCTTAACGGTTGGGTAAGCCTAGGTTATGGATTGCGGGCAGTAAAGAAAAGTTCTAGGCGACTATTAGTGGGGCGAATTGGGGGATTTGCACATTTGTTCCTTAATTGTGGGGGGTATGGCTAAGGGGTGCGCCAAACACAAAAAAAGCCCCATTCCGAAGAATGAGGCTTTTTTGTATATGGCGCACCCGGAGAGATTCGAACTCCCGACCAAGTGGTTCGAAGCCACCTACTCTATCCAGCTGAGCTACGGGTGCGTGATTGGCCTGGCGGGGTGTAGGCCCGGCGCCAGAGGGCGGCATTGTACTAGGGAATCTCTGAATAAGTCCAGATGACATAGGCCTAGTGTCTCTTCATTTTTCAACGCAAGATGACGCTTCCGCGAATCGCGCGGGATGCGCCGTTTAGTATTGGGATTGGCTTTTCAAAAACGTCGTGAACCCATCCATGGGGACTCCCCCAGGCGGTTCCCTCTTACGAACAACCCAGACCCCTTCGCCTATGTCGGCGACGATTCAATTTCCGTCGCGAGTGACAGCGTTGTCAGCAACTGGTATAAACTGCCTCGACTATAAAAGGATAGGGAGAAAACGATATGACAGTACGCAGTGGTTGGTATCCGTTACAAGTGGTTGGCCTGGTTCTGATGCTCGCCGCCTGCGCCGACGATAAACAGAATAGCGACCCGTCGACTGAAGTCGCGGACGGGGGAATATTTTTTGACGACTTCAGCTATGACAGTCTCGACGAGTTCAGAAATAACAACTGGACAATCAGAACTGAAACCGGACACCCGGGGATTCCCGGGGCAACCTGGTGGACTGAGGGCGTCAGCTTTCATGGGGATATGGACGGGGCCGAGAAGGGTAGCCTGCGTTTGACCTCGAAAACCGACGGTACCGGGGCGAATACCCGGCACACGCAGATCTGCCACGCGCGCAAATATCGTGAAGGTACCTATGGGGCTCGAGTCTACTTTCGCGATCAACCGACCTTCGGTCCCGATGGCGATGAAGTGATTCAGACCTTTTATGCCATTAGCCCTCTCAAAGCGCCCATGGATCTGGATTACAGCGAAGCCGACTTCGAGTACCTACCCAATGGCGGCTGGGGCTACAGTAAAACGCCGGCGATTTGGGCCACAAGCTGGGAGACCTTTCAGCTGGAGCCCTGGACCAAGGTCAATGAAAACACCCGGCTTGAAGGCAGTTTTGCCGGCTGGCATACCCTCGTCAAAACCATCAGCGACGGCAAGATCCGCTACTTTGTCGACGGTGAGCTACTGGCGGAACACTCGGAGAAGGTCTATCCCGAAGTTCCCATGTCGATCAACTTCAATCTCTGGTTCATGCCTGAGGGTGCGGATGATTCCGAAGGCCCGGTTGCGTCCACCGAGCCGCGGCAATATCAGCAGGACATCGACTGGGTCTTTCATCAGGTAGGCGTTGCCCTGACTACAGAGCAAGTGGAAAGCCGCGTGGAGCAATTGCGCTTGGACAAGGTGGCCTTTCGGGATCAGGTAAAAGCCAGCAATCTGCCTTCACCCTGCGGTCTGTGAAAAACCTACCCGTAGGTCGCGTTAGAGGCGAGCCCGCGAGCGTCGTAACCCGACAATCGGGACTGCCGGGTTAATAATATTCATCGATAACAAAACCCATGGCCAGGGCGGCAAGCAACAAAAAGCCGCCAGCCAGGGCCATGGCATAAATGGTTTGCCCGGCAAAAAAGTGATGCACCACCAGGGCGAGGACGCTGGACGCGAGTATCTGTGGTATCACAATGAACAGGTTAAATATTCCGGCATAAACGCCCATTTTGTGCCGGGGCAGGGAGCAGGAAAGTATGGCGTAGGGCATGGACAGAATGGACGCCCAGGCAAAACCCATGGCGACCATGGGCACCAGCAGCCAGACGGGATCCTGAATAAAGATAAAAGACATCAGCCCGAGTCCGCCCAGGCTCAGGTTAATCATATGGGTTATCTTGCGGCTGCTGTGTTTGACCATGACCGGAATGGCAATAGCGGCCAGTGCCGCGAAGCCGTTATAGGCGGCGAAGAGGGCTCCAACCCAGTCAGCGCCATCGCTGTAGGCGAGGGTGCTGCTGTCTGTCGTGTGGTAATGGTGGGATGTCACGGCGGGGGTGCCATAAATCCACAGGGTGAAGAGCGCGAACCAGGTCAGGAATTGAACAACTGCCAGTTGCTTCATCGTCCGCGGCATGCACAGAAGATCCCGGCAAATATGGAACAGTACGTTGTTGGTGTAGCCGCCAACCCGCATCTTTGCCGCAATGAGTTGCAGGGTACCAAAACACAGGATGCCCAGGGTCAGGACGTAGAGCTTCGCATCGAAACCCTGAAATGCAATGCAGAAAGTCCCCACCATGCCGATACTGAAAAACGCGATTCCTGAACGTTTGAATCTCTGGGGTTCACAGTCGGGTTCGGTATCCTCGGAGGCCCCTTGCGAAAGTTTAAAGTTGGCAAGTTCCGCGGGTGTATATTCGCGCGTGGTGATTACCGTCCAGGCGATGGATGCCAGCAGAAGACTTCCGCCAATATAAAACGCATAGGCCACTGACGCCGGGACCGCCCCAGCCTCACTGGTGTTGCTGACATCCATGAGATTTGTGAGTAGCCAGGGTAGTGCCGAGGCCGTGACCGCGCTTATGCCAATAAAAAAACTCTGCACGGAAAAGCCAAGCGCGCGTTGCCCCCGCGGAAGCGTATCGCCTACCAGGGCCACCGCGGGTCCCAGTGATATGTTAAGGGAAGCATCGAGTACCCATAGCATTCCGGCGGCAACCCAGAGTGTCGGTGAATTCGGCATGATAAAAAGAGCCATGCTGGCGCAAAGCGCACCGCACAGCAGATAGGGGCGCCGCCGGCCAAGCCGCCCCCAGGTTCTGTCGCTCATGTAGCCAATAACCGGCTGAATCAATAACCCCGTAATTGGAGCCGCCACCCAGAGAATGGGAATGTCATCGACCGAGGCGCCCAGGGTCTGGAATATGCGACTGACATTGGCATTCTGCAAGGCGAAGCCAAATTGAATGCCAATGAAGCCGAAACACATGTTCCAGATATGCCAGAACTGCAGTGGTGGACGATCGATTTGCTGCACTCGGGCGATAGCGGGAGTGGAATCCCCCAGGGCAGATTCCGATGGGTTAGTGGCCAGGGTGCTCTTCATGAATAACAGTTCATTGATAGCCGTTTATTAACAGCAGTGTTCACCGAGTCACCCGATGCTGTGGAAACACAGGCCGCCCGGGCCAGATAGCCACAGTGTTCGGTGACGTTATTATTTTTGCTCTTGAAGTTCGAAATAATACCACCCTATAGCCTGTGACGACAGGGTGGCTGGCCATCCACGGCTACCTTTCCCCGATTATTGCGAATCGAGCTATCAATATCCACTAGCCGCCGTCCTTGCTATTAGTCATCAGTCGGCTTTTTGATTTTCGATGCTCTTGATTCGGAAGATTGTCCCCAGCAGAAAAAAATATAAAACGTGACGCGGGTCTCGAAAACGTTTTCTTTTTATTCTAAATCCGAATTCCAACACTCCCAAAAAAATAATTTTAATTTGATAACGTTTTCATTTTCTAGAAAACGTTTTCAATCAATTTTGTCTATAGACACCGTCTTAAATAGCTTATTAAGATTGCTCAGCAGTTGTTTTAACGGGTGAAATTATTGACTGCGAATTTGTTGATTATTTCTTTTTGTACTGTTACTGGATTGAAAACCCGACTGCAATATAACGAAAACGCGTCAAAGTGCTTTGGCGAGGATCCATAATTTGAATTATGGAGACGATGCATTCCGCCGACTTGTCATGCCGTGATCATTGATAAAGGCATGGTCTGGAGAGGGTCGGAACGCCGGGCATGGAAACCGATAATAACTGTGTCTAAGAGGAGAAATGCATGAATGCTCCACGAGAGTTCAATAGAAGTACCCCCAAAAAAAGTGATTTCAAAAGGAAAGTTCTCGCCAATGCCATAGCATCCTATGCCCTGTTCGGTTTTAGCGGTCTCGCCGTCGCGCAGGAGGATGATCGTCCCGAAAACAGCCAGCTCGTGGAGGAGGTTATTGTCACCGGCGTCAGAGGCGCTCAGCAAAGCGCGATTAACACCAAGCGCATGGCCAGCTCCATTGTCGACGGCATTTCCGCGGAAGACATCGGTAAGCTTCCCGATACTACAATTACGGATTCCTTGCAGAGGATTACCGGCGTTCAGATCCAGCGCAGTGCTGGGGAAGGTAGCAGCTTGAGCGTCCGGGGTATGCAACAGGTGTCGGTGATGCTGAATGGCGAGCAGTTTTTGGCTGCGGGCAACCTGGCTTCCGCGCAACCCAATTTTGAGGATGTGCCCGCACAACTGCTGCGCGCGGCCACTGTCTATAAAACTCTGGATGTCAGCAATGCGCAGTCCGGCATTACCGGCACCATAGACATTGAAACCTTCCGCCCCTTCGATTTCAAGGACGGCTTTAGTGCGGCCGGTGGTATCGATGTGTCAACCGGCGAAATCAGTGGTGAGGTGGACCCCACCTATAACGTACTGATCAATTGGCGCTCCGAGGATATCGGTGTGATGCTGTCCGGTGTTACCGGCGTAAAAAATCTGGCCAATGACTATGCTGGGCGTGCCAGCGGCGACCCTGCCGCCAAGCAGATGGGTCCCGGTTCTCCCTACAATAATCAGTGGGTGGTTACCAACGGGCACGGCTTCGAGTTCTTTAACGCCGCCGACGAGCGCAACCGCGACGGCTTGAACGCGGCATTGCAAGCGGATCTGGGTGCGGGTTTGGAACTGGTTGTGGAAGGTTTCTATACCGAGGCGAAACAGTATCAGCGTCGTGTCGGCCTGAATATCTCGAACCGTTGGCAAGGCCAGGAAACAACGCGACCGTCCTTGTGGCATCCGCGCTACAGCGATGGCTCCGCATGGAGTGGTGCGACAGTGGCGGCGCCGGTGGGACATTCGGATATGATTGCCGGGGGCGACGGCCGACAGTGGATTATACCGAACGAATATAGCGTCCAACCCTTGTGGATCTACTCCCTGACCTCCAACAGGATCATCGACACCGACTCCAAAAACTTTAATGTCGAACTCAGCTTCGATAATGGTTCAGCCCTGACCGGAACCCTGCGCGCAATCCACGCGTCGGCGAGCAACAACCAACTGTTCCCGACCGCGCAAGGTGGCATCAACAGCTTCCGCGGCGACACCGTGCAGCAGCTGGATGGCCATTTTTACCCGGATGAAATTATCGAGGAGTATGGCCTTACTCTGGATCCTGATCGTTTGGGTGACGTGGGCGTTGACGGCGGGCGCTTCGTGTTGCCCAACCCTCTGGGTTATGACGAGGACCCCATCCTGGGCCTGAAAACCGGCGGTTTCAATTATCACTGGAGCGGGTTCGATCAGCCCATCGCTGGCGGCTTGACGACTGGCGGTCAGGAGGCCTCCCTTGCTGATTACATGGGCAACCGGGATAGCTGGATCATGGAAGGTCTGCAACTGGAAATCAACAGTAATCAGGAATCCGACCTGACGGCCTTCAGCTTCGAAGGTAATTACGCTTTTGACGATCTCTTTATTACAGATGTCGACTTTGGCGTTCGTGCCGGTGATCGAAGGATTGATGTAGAGAACTATGATTACTGGGCGCAGTTCTACGTGGGTTCCGATACCCGTATCACCGGTCCTGAATTCCCCAATGCGAACAACGTGGTTGGCTGTTATGCCCAATGGCGCTCCATCGACCAGAAGTTCGACGGTGGCGGCAGCGGCGCCGAATGCTCAGCTGGTGAACGACTGGTCGGCGCTGAGAATGATATGTCATCGTTTACCCCTTATTGGATCCTGCCACCGCAGTCCCTGGATTACCATGGCCAGGACCTGGAGTTTGTCACCGATCTGGGTGACTACGTGGATGGCATTCCCGGCTTCTGGGCCGTGGACCCCCACAGCTTTGATGATGCCGTACCGTTCAATGAGCGGGCGTTTGGCGATATCAAACCCATCATCAACCCGGCCACCAGCTATACCATTGACCTCAAGGAAACCAGTGGTTATGTGAAAGGCAATTTTGATGTAGGCATTGTCGAAGGTAACCTGGGTGTGCGCATAATCGACACCGAGATTACCGCCAGCGTCTACCAGACAACCGGCGTTACGCGCACCAACGGTGGCTCGGTGTATTACACCGGGCGGGAAACCCAGAGCAAAAGCGAAACCTACGTATTGCCGTCCTTGAACATGGCCATTACGCCGGTGGACAATCTGATCGTCCGTGTGGCCGCGGCCAAGAACAAGATGGAACTGGATTTGTATCGCTATGGCAGTAGCTTCCAGGTCTTTACTGGACCGGATCCGGATGATGCAACCCAGCGAATTCCCAGCGGCTGGAATTCCCAGGGTAATATCAATCTGGACCCATGGATGACCAAGAACTACGACATTTCGGTCGAATACTATATCGGCGATACCAGCATGTTGAGCGCGGGTGCCTACCTGGTGGAAATCGACAGCTTTGTTGAAGCCCAGTCCAGCACCATTGACCTGGAATATCAGGGAGAGACCTATAGCATTACGGGTACGGGTCCGGTGCAAAGGCAAGGGGGTGAAGTCAAGGGTATAGAGCTTTCCAGCAAGTTGGCTCTGAGTGACTTCATCGATTCGGACAACATCTTCGCCGGATTCGGTGTTGACGCCAACTACACCTATTCGCCCAGCGAACGTCCTGGGGAAGCGACGGATGTTACCGGTGAATATTATCCTTTCGCCAACAACTCCGAGCACACCTACAACCTGATACTCTGGTACCAGCAGGATCGGTTGCAGGCCCGTATCGCCCTCAATGGCCGCAGCGAGCGTTTTGATCGGGACTTCGATGGTGACTTTGGTTACGCGACCTATACACCGTCCTCCACCTATCTTGATGCCAGCATAAGCTATGATGTTCTCGACGACGTGACTGTCTATTTACAAGGCGCCAACCTGACCAGTACCGATTATGAGCAGGTATATCGCCTTGCCGATGGTGTCGAACATCAGGCATTTGTCTACGACAACGAAGCGCGTTATTCCCTTGGGATTCGTGCTAAGTTCTAGACGGACATTCTAACGTAAACGCAATAGCAAGCCGCCAGGGAAGTCTATCCCCGGCGGCTTTTTTGCGTCAGATACGACAAACGCATAAACTGTGAAAATAATAACGGACAGGCAGGAATCTAAGTATGAGGCCATTGAAGCGAATTGCCGTCATTGGCGGTGGTACGGCGGGCTGGATCGCTGCGGCAGTGTTGATCAATGAATTCAAGGACCGCTGTCGGATAGACCTTATCGAATCCGATGAAATTGGTACTGTCGGTGTGGGTGAGTCCACCATCCCGCCGTTTCTTGAACTGCTGAAATCACTGAACATCGATGAAAAGGATTTTATTCAAAAGACCCAGTCCAGTTTCAAGCTGGGTATCGAATTCACCGACTGGCGTGTGAAGGGGGAAACTTACTTTCACCCGTTCGGTTTTATCACTGCGGGCATGGATGGTTATACCTTCTACCAATCCTGGTTGAGAAGCCACGCAAAAGGGGACAGCTTCGGTCTTCAAGACTTCGCCCCCAGCAGCATAATGGCAAGGCAGGGTCGATTCTTCCTGCCGCAAATGGCTGAAAAGACGCCCATTGGTGAAGCTCGTTACGCCCTGCATCTGGATGCAAAGCTGGCATCGGCCTACCTGCGTGATTACGCCGAATCCCGAGGCGTAATGCGTACCGAAGGCAAGGTTGTCGAGGTTATCAATCGCGATGCCGAGCACATCGACAAACTGTTGCTCGACAGCGGCCAGGAAATTGAAGCCGATTTTTATATTGACTGCACCGGTTTTCGCGCACTGCTGATTGGCCAATCCCTGGATGTCGGTTACCGTGACTGGAGCCACTATTTACCCTGCGACCGCGCCGTAACGGTACAGACTGAAAATAAAGACGAGCCACCACCCTATACCCGCGCCATAGCGCAGGATTACGGTTGGATGTGGAAGATTCCCCTGCAACACAGAACCGGCAATGGCTATGTTTACGCGAGCCGGTGGTGCAGTGACGATCAAGCCGAGGAAACCCTTCTCGCCGCGGCGGAAGGCACGCCCTTGACAGAACCCCGGATACTGCCCTTTAAAACTGGTATACGTGAACAGATATGGAAGGGAAACTGCCTCTCCCTGGGTCTCGCCTCGGGCTTTATCGAACCCCTTGAATCAACCGCCATACATCTGGTTGTGCGTGGGATGGTGCACTTCATGCGGCACTACCCCGATATGGATTGCGACCAGCCTTTGATCGATGAATACAACCGGCGCATGCGTCAGGACTACGAAGAGATCCGAGATTTTATTGTTCTCCACTACTGCCTGACTCAGAGGGATGATACGGAATTCTGGCGATGGTTCAGGCAGATGGAATGGCCGGAATCTCTCGAAAAAACCATTGCGGTTTTCCGTATCCAGGGTGGCCTTCCCGAAATCATGGATCCCTTGTTTTCTCCGGAAAGTTGGCGTTCGGTCTGTGAGGGCATGGGTTTACGACCGCGAAAATATTC
>CAZEWY010000145.1:0-9498 GCA_964515945.1 uncultured Cellvibrionaceae bacterium | reverse complement strand
TACCACGGGGATGGTTGTTCCTCCTTAAAAAAGCTTTGTGCAAAGCTCCAGTTCCAGAATCAGTTCCAGAAAACAGTTCCAGAAACGAAAAAGGCCGCAGGTTTTACGCTGCGGCCTTTTCAGAAAAAATGTCAATGTGATTCAAATTAACATTTACACCCCTTCGGCAACACAGCAGGCTGAACCTCTGCCACGGACGCCAGCACTCGCGCCACACAGACTTTTAGCCACACGACAGCAGCACGCCGCATATGAATAGTGCCGCGAGCATCGCTGGCCAGAGCAATACTTGCTCCGGCGGGAAAAGACATGAGTTCGACAGATGAGTGCATCGGGTTGCAAATCACAATAGAATGTTTGGAAAAGAGAGTGTGTTCCTTTCATCAGTAGCCGTCAACAGGCAGAGGTACAGTTTGCAGATTTTTCTCGTCGGCGGAGCTGTTCGTGACAAGCTCATGGGCTACCCCTTTCATGAAAAGGATTGGGTGGTGGTTGGCGCATCGCCGGACGAACTGACCGCCCAAGGTTTTGTACCCGTGGGCAAGGATTTCCCGGTCTTCCTGCATCCGCAGACCAAGGAGGAATATGCCCTGGCCCGCACCGAACGCAAAACCGGCCCCGGTTATACCGGCTTCGAGTTTTTCGCCTCCCCCGATGTGACCCTGGAAGAAGATCTTGCCAGGCGCGATCTCACCATCAATGCCATTGCGGAAACCACCGATGGCCAGCTGGTGGATCCCTTCGGCGGTCGCAAGGATATTGAAGACAGAAAACTCCGCCACGTGTCTCCCGCCTTCAGTGAAGATCCGGTGCGCATACTGCGGGTCGCGCGCTTTGCCGCCCGCTATCATCATCTGGGCTTTGAGGTGGCGGACGAGACACTCGAACTGATGCGCGCCATGGTGGATTCCGGCGAGGTGGATGCCTTGGTCGCGGAACGCACCTGGAAGGAACTGAGCCGCGCCCTGCTGGAAAAAACCCCCCGGATTTTTATACAGGTACTGCGCGATTGCGGCGCCCTGAAGCGGATCATGCCCGAGCTGGACAGACTTTTCGGGGTACCCCAGCGGGCGGAATATCACCCAGAAGTGGACACAGGACTGCACACACTATTGTCACTGGAACAGGCGTGCAAACTCAGCGACAAATTGACCGTGCGCTTCGGCACCCTGGTCCACGATCTGGGCAAGGGCACCACGCCCGCGGACATTCTTCCCCGGCATATCGGCCACGAAGAACGCGGTGTGTCATTGGTCAGGGACCTCTGTCAGCGCCTGGCGGTACCCCGTGAATACCGCGAGCTGGCCGTTGTGGTAAGCCAATACCACCTGCACTGCCATCGCGCACTGGAGCTTACCGGCAAGACGTTGGTCACGCTGTTCAATGCACTGGACTGCTGGCGCAGACCCGAACGCTTTGAAGATTTTCTGCTCTGCTGCGAAGCCGACGCCCGGGGCCGCACCGGCCTGGAGGAACGCGACTATCCACAGCCGGATTATTTGCGCCGGGCCCTGGCGGAATGTCAGAAAATACAGGCCAGGGAGCTGTTGACCGAAGGCTATGAAGGTGTTGCCCTGGGCGAGGCCTTGCGCAGTCGGCGAATAGAGGTCGCTAACCGCTTCAGAAAACAGTTTCAACAGGAAAACCCGTCATGACCGAACCTGTCGCATTGATCACCGGTGCCGGTCGCCGCATCGGTGCCGAAATAGCGCGAAGTCTCCACAGCACCGGCTACAGAGTCGCTTTGCATTACCGCGGTTCCAAATCCGAAGTCACAACGCTGGCGCAGAGCCTGAATGCACAGAGGAAAAATTCGGCCCATTGCCTGCAAGCGGACCTCGACCAGACAGCCCAGGTCAGGCAACTGGCGCAACAGGCCCTGAACCATTGGGAACGCATGGATCTGCTGGTCAATAACGCCTCCATCTTCTATCCCACACCACTGGGCGCCACGGAAGAAAGCCACTGGGAACAGTTAATGGCCAGCAATCTCAAAGCCCCCTTCTTTCTTGCGCAGGCGCTGGCAGATGCCCTGAAGGAGAACCGCGGCTGTATCGTCAATATTGCCGATATCCATGGGGAGCGCCCTTTGGCCGGCCACAGTGTCTATTCCATTGCCAAGGCGGGCAACCGCATGCTGACCAAGAGTCTGGCCCTGGAACTGGCGCCGGATGTGCGGGTAAACGGTATTGCCCCCGGCGCCATGCTGTGGCCGGAAGACAGTGACGGTCGGGAAATTGTTAACGCGGCCGCCTTGGAAAAAATTCCTCTGCAGCGTCTCGGCGGCGCGGAAAATATTGCGCGTGCCGTAATTTTTCTGGCGGGAAAGGACAACTATATGACCGGCCATATACTCACAGTGGACGGCGGTCGAAGTCTGCGCCAATAATTCATCGGCATTCAATTTTCCACTTGTTTTTATACCTCCGATCCCAACTGATTATGGTAGCGGAAGCTGCCCTTGGCAGGCATTCTGCAAAAACACGGGCAGGTCACCCGAAAACAGCTAATACCGGAACGCTAAGGAGGTAGGTTATGAGTCTCATTCCACGTTCATCCATTTTTGATATGGACAATTTTTTCGATAACCCATGGCTGGGATTGAGCACCGGAGACACAACCCGAGGTACGGCTTTTTCACCGCGCGTCGATGTTCGGGAAAACTCCGATGGTTACGAAATTACGGCGGAATTACCCGGGGTCAACAGGGATGATGTCAATGTGACGCTCAACAATGGCATTCTTTCGATTCAGGCGGAGAGCAAGCAGGAAGATACCGAGGAGCAAAACGGCCGCATTATTCGCCAGGAAAGACGCTACGGAAAATTCGTCCGCAGCTTTGACCTGGGCAACCAGGTGCAGGACAGCGACATCAAGGCCAACTTTGCCGATGGCGTACTGAAACTGAAGGTGCCCAAAGCCTCGGCGGAGGTGGAAACAACCAAACGCATTGAAATTCAGTAAGAAAGATATCCCGCAAAATGTCGGGTTACGACGTTCGCTGAGCTCACGTCTAACCCGACCTACCAGTGGTCGGTTTAAGTCACCGTTGGCTAATAATTTCTCCGCGCCAGGAGAATTCCACCGGTGCCAATTGCTGCTTCTTGTCATAAGACTGCCACAGATCGGCATAGGTCTGACCCGTCGCAGGATGCTTGCGGTCGGGCATCAGTTCCGCGAGTGGCCATAGTACAAAGGCATTTTTCAAAATTTCATCGCGGGGCAGGAACACGCCGTCGAATTCTCCCACCAGATCACCGTAAGCAAGTATGTCGATGTCCAGGGTGCGGGGGCTAAACTTGGGCTTGCTCCTGTCGCGGCCATTATCGTTTTCAATCGAGCGCAACTTTTGCACCAGGTCATTGACACTCAGGTCCGTATGTACAACCACCACCAGGTTGTAGAAGTTGTTTCCCTTGAAGCCGACGGCTTCGCTTTCGAACACACGGGAGATGCTTAACTTGCCGAAATTTTGCGACAGTGCATCCAGGGCCGCAATAATGTGCCGTTCCGGTTCAACATTGCTTCCCAAACCGAGGCAGACTTCAACCATCAGGCTTTTCCCCGTTCGATCAGAATACCGACATCCCGGGACCCGCGCAGGGCGCCGGGCTTACTGACACGCAAACGCAGCCATGGCACCCCGAACTCGTTCTGAAGAATCGCAGCTATCTGCTCGGCCATGGTCTCCACCAGCAGGAATTCGCTGGTTTCAACAAACTGGATGATACGCTTACCGACTGCCTTGTAATTCAAGGCGTACTGAATGTCGTCGGTTTGCGCCGCCTGACGGATGTCGTGGGCCATTTCCAGGTCCACACTCACCGTTTGCTTGACCTCGCGCTCCCAATCGTAAATACCGATAATGGTTTCGATGCGCAGATCGTTGATAAAAACAATGTCCATGGCAGCTCGTTGTTTGGTAAATGGTAAATGGGTGATTGGTGATTGGTAAAGGGAAAAGGGAAAAGGGAAAAGGGTTGATTCCTGTTCTCTGTTCTCTGTTCTCTGTTCTCTGTTCTCTGTTCTCTGTTCTCTGTTCGTTAGCTTGAAGCTTGCGGCTTGTAGCTTGTAGCTCCCTCCAACTCCTCCAGATTCCACCGCGGCCGCACCCGCACTTCCAGGGGGGCGCGCTCGCCGGCGAGGAGCCTTTGGCAGCCGGCGTAGGCGATCATGGCGCCATTGTCGGTACAGAATTCGTGGCGGGCATAGAAGACGCGGGCGCCGAGTTTGGCCAATGCCGCTTCCAGCTTTTCACGCAGCCGCTTGTTGGCGGAGACACCACCCGCTATCACCAGGGATTTCATGCCCGTCTGCTCCAGCGCCCGGCGGCACTTGATCACCAGCGTATCCACCACCGCCTCCTGAAAGGCGCAGGCAATATCCGCGAGTGTCTGGTCGTCGGGCAGGCCGTCGGCCTCTGCGTAGCGGGTCACCGTATTCAGGGTATAGGTTTTCAGGCCACTGAAGCTGAACTCCAGGCCCGGCCTGTCGACCATGGGCCGGGGGAACTTGAAGCGGGTCAAGTCGCCCTTCTCTGCCAGCTTTGCCACCTGTGGCCCGCCGGGGTAATCCAGGTCCATCATCTTGGCGGCCTTGTCGAAGGCTTCGCCGGCGGCGTCATCCAGGGACTCGCCCAGAACCTCATATTCGCCAATGGCCTCCACCTTGACCAGCTGCGTATGGCCGCCGCTGACCAGCAGCGCCACGAATGGAAAGGCCGGCGGCGTTTCTTCCAATTGTGGCGCCAGCAGGTGCCCCTCCATATGATGAACATCAATCGCCGGCACATTCCAGGCATAAGCCAGAGATCGACCCACGCAGGCTCCGACCAGCAGCGCGCCAATCAATCCCGGCCCGGAGGTATAGGCGATGCCGTCAATGTCACCGGCGGCAGTCCCGGTGTCATCCATCAGTTCCCGCACCAGGGGCAGCAGCTTGCGCACATGGTCCCGGGATGCCAGTTCCGGCACCACGCCGCCATATTCCGCGTGCAGCGCAATCTGGCTGTATAACTTGTGGCCGAGCAGACCCCCGTCGCTGTCGTAAAGAGCGACGCCGGTTTCATCACAGGAGGTTTCGATTCCTAAAACGCGCATTCAAGGGTATCCGCTATGCCTGTCGGGGAGGAGGGATGATAAAGGCCTCGCCGGCAAAGGGCCAGTCTTGGCGCTCCATCCGCAGCACTCGCGATTGGGCTTGCAGTGGCGGCTTTATCTGTATAGAATTCGGCACCCCTGATTTTAGAGGTCTCGACGTCCGCGTCGGGGCTTAAGTTTTAAACTAAAGTTGAACCCATACAGGTACTGCTAATGCCTTCAGTTAAGTTGAAAGAAAACGAGCCGTTTGATATCGCTCTCCGTCGTTTCAAGCGCTCCTGCGAAAAAGCCGGTGTACTGGCCGAAGTACGCCGTCGCGAGTTTTACGAAAAGCCGACATCCGTTCGCAAGCGCAAGGCTGCCGCTGCCGTCAAGCGCCACGCCAAGAAAGTACAGCGCGAGACTCGCAAGTTCCAGCGCATGTACTAAGCCGCTGCTCCCGTGCCATCGGCATGGAAATAAGCGACAGATCCACCTCTCCTTGAAGCGCAGCCATTGCAACTGCGCCTGATCGGAAAAAGGGATACCACTGTGGCCAGCGCCCTGAAAGACACGATCAATAATGCTGTAAAAGATGCCATGCGCGCCAAAGACAAGCCGCGCCTGGGCGTCTTGCGCATGATAATGTCCGAATTCAAGCGCATTGAAGTCGATGAGCGCATCGAGCTGGACGACAATCGCGTACTGGCCGTACTCGACAAGATGCTCAAGCAGCGCCGCGACTCCGCCAAACAGTTTGAGGATGCCGGCCGTCAGGATCTGGCGGACATAGAGCACTTTGAACTGGGTGTCATCCAGGAATTCATGCCCCAGCCCCTCACCGACAGCGAAATCAGCGCCATTATCAAGGCCGCCATAACAGAAACCGGCGCCAGCAGCATGGCCGACATGGGCAAGGTCATGGCTCTCGTCAAGCCGGAAGTCCAGGGCCGCGCCGACGTAGGCGCCGTCAGCAAGCTGGTGAAGGACGCGCTGGGCTAAGCTGCAAGCTGCAAGCTGCAAGCTGCAAGCTGCAAGCTGCAAGCAAAGTATTGTCCACTGATGCTCTTCCAACTACACTAAAACCTATTTCCTGTCAGATGACGTTTGCTACCTTTTTGACTTGTAGCTTGCCGCTTGCGGCTTGGAGCTCCCTCCCTTGATCCCCCAGACTTTCATCGACGACCTGCTGAATCGTCTCGACATAGTGGAGGTGATCGACAAGCGCGTGAAGCTGAAGAAGACCGGCAAGAACTACAGCGCCTGCTGTCCCTTTCACAACGAGAAAACCCCCTCCTTCACCGTCAGCCCGGACAAGCAGTTCTATTACTGCTTCGGCTGCGGCGCCAGTGGCACCGCTCTGGGCTTTCTGATTGAGTTTGAACGGCTCAGCTTTCCCGATGCCGTGGAGTCCCTGGCGCGCACCGCCGGCCTGGAAGTGCCCCGTGAAGAGGCCAGTCCACAGCGGCGCCAGGCCCACAAACAACAGAAGAATCTCTACGATATCCTGGAAAAAGCGAGCGGTTACTACGCCCAGCAGCTGCGTGAACACCCGCAGCGCCAGGTAGCTGTCCGCTACCTGCAGAACCGGGGCCTGTCCGGCGCCATTGCCCGCAGCTTTGGCATGGGCTACGCGCCGCCGGGCTGGGACAATCTGCTGGTCAAGCTCGGACTCAACGAAGAGGACCGCCAGCTTCTGCTGGACAGCGGCCTGATCATTGAGCGGGAAGAGGACAAACGCGTATACGACCGCTTCCGCCAGCGCATTATGTTTCCCATTCTGGATACCCGGGGTCGCACCATCGGCTTCGGTGGCCGCGTTCTGGATGACAGCAAGCCCAAGTACCTCAATTCGCCTGAAACGCCCGTATTCCATAAGGGTCGCGAACTCTACGGACTCTATCAGGCCCGGCAGGCCAACCGCGATCTGGAACGGCTGCTGGTGGTGGAGGGTTACATGGATGTGATCGCCCTGGCTCAGTTTGGCATCAGCAATGCCGTGGCTACCCTGGGCACAGCCTGCGGCGAGGAGCATCTGAGCCTGGCATTCCGCTACACCACGGAAGTCGTCTTCTGCTTCGACGGAGACAACGCCGGCCGCACGGCCGCCAAGCGCGCCCTGGAAAACGCCCTGCCGGCCATGGAAGACGGTCGCCAGGTGAAGTTCCTCTTCCTGCCCGAAGGACAGGACCCGGACAGCCTGGTGCGCCAGATAGGCGCCGAACGCTTTACGCGGCAACTGGAAAAGGCCACGCCCCTGGAGGAGTTCCTGTTCGAGGCCGCCGCCGAAGGCATCAACGTGCAAACCATGGAAGGCCGCGCCCGTCTGAGCAAAACCGTGGCGCCGCTGATCAATCGGCTGCCCGCCGGCATCTACCGGGAACTCATGTTCAACAGTCTCGCCAAACGCACGGGCCTGAGCCTGGACCTGTTGCAGGAGTTGATGCACGCCAAGGCATCGTTGGTTCCAGAGGCTCAAACACCAACCGTTGAGGCTGCCCCTAATGGCATGCCGGAGCCGCCACCACTGGAGCAGGCTTATAGCCCATCCAGTGAGCCGCCGGATGACCACGGCTACCCCGGTGAAGCCTACGCGGATACGGTCTCGAGAGCCCCCGCGCGGATAACGCCCATTAAGCGAGCGGTCAACCTGACACCGGCCCGGATGGCGACTATACTCCTGCTGGATCAGCCGGGGTTGTTGCAGCAGTTGGAGGATCCCAGCCTGCCGGACGCTGGCGATGATCCACAACTGGACCTGCTGCACAGGCTGGTTACCTTCCTGAAGGACCGTCCGCAGACGACGTTCAACGCCATTATCGGCCATTGGGGGGGGAAATACGGGGTTGGGGCCCAGCAGGAACTGGTAGCTTTGGTCGCCAATCAATTTTTAGGCAGCGCAACCCAATTGGGCAGCTATAATGCACTGGGAGAATTGCGCGATTGCCTTGAAAAACTGCGCCAGACCGCCCTCCAGCAACAGCAGAGGGCCGAGCTTGCCCTCCTGCAGGGCAAAAAACCCAGCGAACTCACCGATGCCGAAAAAGCCCGCATCCGCGAATTGCTGCAAGCGCGCCTTAAATCCGGCAAAAAAGCGCCCTAAAGTGCGCGAACAAGCTTGATTTTCTAGCTCCAAACACCATTAAACGCTATAATTGTCGGCTTTCCGCCGAAATATCACCAGCGACAGGATCCTGAATGAGCGAAAACGCCCACAAGCAGTCTCGTATCAAAGAACTGATCAACCGAGGCCGAGAACAAGGTTACCTCACCTATGATGAGGTGAATGACCACCTGCCTGAAGACATTTCAGATCCGGATCAGGTTGAAGACATCATACAGATGATCAACGACATGGGCATCCGCGTGTATGAAGTCGCGCCCGATGCCGATGAGCTTTTGATGACCGACGGCGAAGCCAGCCCCGACGAAATTGCCGCGGCCGAAGCCGCCGCCGCCCTCGCAGCCGTTGAAACCGAAGCCGGACGTACCACCGACCCCGTGCGCATGTACATGCGCGAAATGGGAACCGTCGAGCTGCTCACCCGTGAGGGCGAAATCGCCATCGCCAAACGCATCGAGGAAGGCCTGCGCGAACTCATGCACGCCCTCGCCTATTGGCCCGATGCCGTCCAGCGCGTCATGGACGAATACGACATGGTCGAGAAGGAAGAGCGCCGCCTCAGCGACGTTATCAGCGGTTGGCTGGACCCCGCCGATGAGGTGGCTGCCGCCACTCCCGTCAGCGCCGCCACCGCCACGGCCAAAAAGAATGACGATGAAGACGAAGAAGCGGAAGAAGATGACAGCAATTCCGGCATAGATCCGGAATACGCCCGCGAGCGCTTTACGCAGCTGCGCAAAGCTTTGGACAGCGCCAACAAGGCCATCAAGCGCCACGGCCGCACCAGCAAGGCCGCTGGCAAGGAGCTGGAAGCTCTGGGTGAAGTCTTCAAGTTCTTCAAGCTGCCGCCGCGCCAGTTCGACCCGCTCTACAACTCCGTGCGTGACGTCCTCAACCGTGTACGTTCCGAGGAGCGCGACCTCATGACCCTGTGTATCCGCAAGGGCCAGATGCCGCGCAAGACCTTCATGAAGGAATTCCCCGGCAACGAGATCAACGAGGACTGGATCCCCGGCATTATCGGCAAGAAGCGCGACTATTCCGAGAAGCTGAAACCCTTCGAGGAAGACATAGTGCGTGCACAGCGCAAGTTGCAGCAGATTGAAGAGGAAACCGGCCTGGACCTGGCAATGATCAAGGAGATCAACCGCCGCATGTCCATCGGCGAAGCCCGCGCCCGCCGCGCCAAGAAGGAAATGGTGGAAGCCAACCTGCGCCTGGTGATCTCCATCGCCAAGAAATACACCAACCGCGGCCTGCAGTTCCTCGACCTGATCCAGGAAGGCAACATCGGCC
>CAZEWY010000144.1:0-9515 GCA_964515945.1 uncultured Cellvibrionaceae bacterium | reverse complement strand
AGCAGCATGTCGAGAATCACCGGGCCACCGTGCCCTTGGAGTTCCAGCACATCTTCCCCGGTGAAGGAGTGAGGGTTGGGAAAATAGAGGGCAATTCCCCGGTCGAGAATTCGTCCGTGGGCATCCTTGAAATCACAATAGTGCGCATGGCGGGCCCGGGGAATAAACCCCAGGATTTGCTGCGCGACACTCCGACAGTCACTGCCGGAGATACGGATGATGCCGACACCACCGCGCCCTGGCGCTGTGGCAACGGCTGCGATGGTGTCGGCCACGGTGAGTCGGTCTCCGTTAACGGCTTTTTGTTGCCTTGGCTTCCGCTTCTATTTTTCGGGTGATGATGTACTGCTGTGTGATCGACAGGGTGTTGTTGACCACCCAGTAAAGCACCAGGCCGGCGGGGAAGACCATGAACAGGAAAGTGAAGAAAATAGGCATCATCTGCATCACCTTGGCCTGGGTAGGATCTGCCGGTGTGGGATTCAGTCTTTGCTGGATAACCATGGTCGCGCCCATGATCAGTGGCAGGATGAAGTAGGGGTCTTTCACTGACAAATCCTGAATCCACAGTATGAAGGGTGCGTGACGCAACTCGACGCTTTCCATGATCATCCAGTACAGGGAAATGAATACCGGCATTTGCAGTAGAACCGGAAGACAGCCACCGAGCGGATTCACCTTTTCCTTTTTATAGAGCTTCATCAGCTCCATGGACATTTTCTGGCGGTCATCGCCGTAGCGTTCTTTCAGATCATTCATGAGCGGCTGTACGAGGCGCATCTTCGCCATGGATCTGTAGCTCATGGCCGAGGGATAGAAGAAGATGAGCTTGATGAGAACGGTCAGCAAGATGATGGAGACACCCCAGTTGCCGACGATGCCATGAATGAAAGTAAGCGCAAAATGCAGGGGCTTGGCGATCCACCAAAGCCAGCTGTAATCGACAGTCAAATCCAGATAGGGAGATATCTTCTCAAGCACTTTGATGTTTTTGGGGCCGGAATAAAAGGCGGTATTGATCTCGCCACTGGAGCCGGGGGCGATCTCTACACGCTCGCCGGTGTAACCGAGAAGGTAGATATCCTTGCCGCTGGACTTGCGCAGGCTGTAGTGATTGGTGGCATTCTGATCGGGCACCCAGGCGCTCATGAAGTAGTGTTGCACCATGGCGACCCAACCACCGACCTTGGTGACCTTGAAAGGGCCATCTTCCTTGAGTTCGTCAAAGGTGATTTTGTGGTAGTTGCTTTCGGGCGTGGTAATCGCGGCGCCGACGTAGGGTTGCATGCCGATGCCGGCGTTGCTCGGGGGTACGTGATCATCCCGCTTGATCTGGCCGAAGATATTGGCGGCCCAGACGCTGTCGCTCTGATTGTTGATCAGGTACTTGATATCAATCAGATTACTGCCACGGGTGAAGGTGAAGCGTTTGGTGATCTTGACCTGGTCCTGGGACAAATGCAGATCGACGATCAGCTTGTCGTCACTGTCACCGAGACTGAAGCGGGTCTTGTTCACATGAAAAGTGGGGCGGCGGCCATCGGAATCGGTGCCGTCGGGACCCACCAGTCCGCTTTGGGCGATATAAAGGTGAGATTGGGTGCGGTTCAGCAGAACAAAGGGTTGGTCGGGCGTGTCCAGTTCCCGATAGTGCTCCGGCAGGGCAACCTTGATGAGATCCCCGCCGTGGGTATCAATAAGTACCTTGAGGACATCGGTTGTCACCGAAATCAGCTGGGACTCGGGAGACGCCTTGGGTATGGGAGTCTGCTCAGTGTCGGGATCGGCCGGGGCCTGCGGTATATCACCAGAGGCTTCGCCGGCCTCCGATTCGGCCGTCGGTGTGTCAACGCCGGGCTCCACGGCGGACGGCAGCGTCTGCTCGTGACCGGGTTGATCGACGATGCGGCGTTCCTGGAAATCGTTCCAGCGGATGACCAAAAGGAAAGCGACAACGAGCATGCCGCCGATAAGGGAGGTCCTAAGCCAATCTATCTTCATTTGTTAACCATACGTTGTTTGGTTGAAGTCTCGGGAATCGGGTCAAAGCCGCCCTGGTGCCAGGGGTGGCACTTCAGCAATCGGCGGGTTGCCAGGTAACTGCCACGCAGGAGGCCGAATCGACGCAAAGCCTGTTCCGCGTATACCGAGCAACTGGGTTCAAAGCGGCAGTTATGGCCGAGCCAGGGGCTGAGCAGATAGCGATAAGCGCGAATGGGCGCGATCAGGATCCAGGTGAGGACTGAGTCGGATTCGCTTTGATGGCTTTTTTGGCTACGCGTTTCCATAAACCGTCTAGTATTTGCCGGAGCTCGCTTTTTGAGAGGCTATCCGCGCCTCGCCGGGCGAGCACTATAGCATCTATCGCAGCGAGTTTGTGCTGTTGCAGGCGGAAGCTTTCGCGGCTGATTCGCTTGATTTGATTGCGCCCCACGGCGTGGCGCACGTGCTTTTTGGCAATAATCAGACCGAGCCGCGGTTCACCAGTTGCACTGGGGCGGGCGAGAATCAAAAAGCTGGGATGGGAGGCGCGGAAAGGGGCGTCGTTAAAAACCGCAGTGAAATCGCTGGAGTTTAATAGACGGCGGTTTTTGCCAAAAGCAAAGGTCGTCACTCCAGCAATCCTTTAAGAAAATAATGAGGCTACTAAAGAGCGGCCTTTACGCGGCAAGCTGCTTGCGACCTTTGGCACGACGTCGGGCCAGAATCTTGCGACCGCCCTTGGTGGCCATGCGGGCACGGAAACCATGAGTGCGCTTGCGCTTGATAACGCTTGGTTGAAAAGTTCTTTTCATGACTATTACCTGTAGTAAATCTGGATGACCATCAATATCTGCGACGATATCAGGACCTTGACGACTCCTTTCTGAAGCCACCAATAAAAACTGCCGTAAAAGGACGCGGAATTCTATAGAAATAGCCCGGGTAAAGCAACGTGCAGAGGCAATATTGTTGGGTTTGGCTGGAAATCGAGGAAATTATTATGTCCTCGCGCAAAGAGCAGCGTCGGATCATTTGAGGGTGTTGAAGGAGGGACTAAGCCAAGGCCGACAACACACGGGTTAACGACAGGTTTTACATAAGTTATCCATAAAGATATCCACAGGAGACAAAAATAATGCTGATTTCCCGAAAACCTCCGGATCTGTTAATAAGTTGAAGGCTCTCCATCTGGAGATACGGAATTTAGTGGTTTGTAAAGAGGTATTGGCAAAATTAAAAGCACATTTTGATGTGGATAAACCGAACTTAAGTCGGTAGAATCGAATTCTTATCCAGTGTTTTTGGCGCGTAAATCATTAACGAATTTTAGAATAAACTCGTTGCGTGCCGACCCCGTTTTTACCATACGCAATCTACAAATCTGAAGGGAGCTGATGGACTTGCCTGTCACTATTTGGTCGCGGTGTATTTCTCATTTGCAAAGCGAATTACCCGCGCAACAATTCAACACATGGATTCTGCCTCTGCGGGTTGATGAGTGTTACACGGAAGCCTTGCGTCTGCTTGCTCCCAACCGCTTTGTGTTGGACTGGGTCAATGACAAGTTTCTCAACAGAATCCAGGAGCTGGTGGAGACCGAGGATTTTCAGCACAGGGTGGAAATCGCAGTGGTTCCCCGGCAGGCGGCGGGGTTTCAGCGCGCGGTAGCGACGCCCTCGCCGGGTGAGGCCGCGACGTCGTCCGGTTCTGAGATGCGCGAACTGCCTGTGGAAGCTCCGGCCATCAGTGCGCCAGAGCCTGCGACTTATCAGCCCAAACCGGTTAAGGAGGCGGTGAATCCTGTAGTCCAGCATCGCAGCTTCCTCAATAGCAATTTCACCTTCAATAATTTTGTGCAGGGCAAGTCCAACCAATTGGGCTTGGCAGCAGCCACCCAGATCGCCGAGAATCCCGGCGGATCCTATAACCCCCTGTTTATATACGGGGGCGTCGGGCTGGGCAAGACACACTTGATGCACGCTGTCGGTAATGCGCTGCTGGAGCGGAAGCCCGATGCAAAGGTAGTTTATCTGCACTCCGAACGCTTTGTCGCCGATATGGTGAAGGCCTTGCAGCTTAACGCCATCAATGACTTCAAGCGCTTCTATCGCTCAGTGGATGCGTTGCTGATTGACGACATCCAGTTTTTCGCCGGCAAGGAGCGCTCCCAGGAAGAATTCTTCCACACTTTTAATGCCCTGCTTGAGGGCGGCCAGCAGATTATTCTGACCTGCGATCGCTATCCCAAGGAAATCAATGGTCTGGAGGAGCGTTTGAAATCCCGCTTTGGCTGGGGTCTGACGGTGTCCGTGGAACCGCCGGAGCTGGAAACCCGGGTGGCCATTCTGATGAAAAAGGCCGAACAGTCGGCGGTCTACCTGCCCCATGACGCAGCCTTTTTTATCGGCCAGCGCATTCGCTCCAATGTGCGTGATCTGGAGGGTGCGCTCAAGCGAATTATTGCCAACGCGCAGTTTACCGGACGGGAAATTACCATAGACCTGGTGCGTGAGGCGCTCAAGGATCTGCTGGCGCTTCAGGACAGGCTGGTCAGCATCGACAATATACAGCGGGTCGTGGCCGAATATTATAAAATCAAGGTTTCGGATCTTCACTCCAAGCGCCGCAGCCGATCCGTCGCGCGACCGCGGCAGGTGGCCATGTACCTGGCCAAGGATCTGACAAACCACAGCTTGCCGGAGATAGGCGACGTTTTTGGCGGGCGGGATCATACTACGGTGTTGCATGCGTGCCGTAAGATTAAAGAATTGTTAGAATCCAACGCTGATATTGCCGAAGATGTTAAGAATCTGCTGCGAACCCTGACTACCTGACGCTATACGCGATTCAGGGTCCCAACGGGATCGCAGAGTTACTTAACCCTTGAGCCTCTAATCCAACCCCGATTTGCCGATAAGAAGAGACGCCCCCATGAAATTTACTGTTTCACGTGAAGCATTATTGAAGCCCCTGCAACTGGTTGCGGGCGTTGTTGAGCGACGGCAGACACTGCCGGTATTGGCCAACGTTCTCCTGGTTCTGGAGGGCGACCAGCTTTCGATGACTGGCACCGACCTCGAAGTCGAAATCGTGGGCCGGGTGGCACTCGAGGGCCCCGGGGTGGAAGGGGAAATTACCGTTCCCGCCAAGAAACTGCTGGATATCTGCAAGTCTCTGCCCGACGGCTCGAAAATCGATTTTACTCTGGATGACCAGAAGGTCACTGTCAAAAGCGGGCGCAGCCGCTTCACATTATCCAGTTTGCCCGCCAGCGAATTCCCCGCCGTTGAGCAGGGTCAGAATGAGCTGAACTTCAGCTGTGAACAGCGTGAGATCAAGCGTCTTATCGAGCGTACCAGCTTCGCCATGGCGCAGCAGGATGTCCGCTACTACCTGAACGGCATGCTGTGGGAGGTTCGCCCCGGCGCATTACGGGTGGTCGCTACCGATGGCCACCGACTGGCCATGTGCACTCGCCCGGTGAATATTGAAGTTGACGAGCCGCGCCAGGCGATACTGCCGCGCAAGGGTGTTATTGAATTGTCCCGGCTGTTGACGGATTCCGATGAAACCGTGGAGCTCGTGCTGGGCCCCAACCACATCCGCGCGTTGACGCCCGGCTTTACCTTTACCTCGAAACTGGTTGATGGCAAATTTCCCGATTACGAGCGTGTATTGCCAAGAGGTGGTGACAAGGTGGTTCTTGGGGAGCGCGAGGTCTTCCGGCAGGCCTTTGCTCGTACGGCCATTCTATCCAATGAAAAATACCGTGGTGTTCGCTTTCTGCTGGATACCGGTTTGTTGACCATAGTTGCCAATAACCCGGAACAGGAAGAGGCCGAAGAGCAACTGGCCGTGGATTACACAGGCGATTCGCTGGAGGTGGGTTTCAACGTCAGTTATCTGCAGGATGTTGCCAATGTTCTGGACAGCAACGAGATCAAGATGACCCTGTCGGATTCCAACAGCAGCGCTCTGCTGCAGGAGCCCGAAACCGACGATTGTGCCTATGTCGTTATGCCCATGCGGCTCTAGTTCTTGGGTATCAACACCTCTTAATGTCACTTCAGCAGCTGAAGGTTAACCACTTTCGAAATCTGAGCTCGGTGGAAATTTCCCCGAGCTCCTCTCTCAACTTTCTCTACGGGGTCAATGGTTCCGGTAAAACCAGCCTGCTTGAGGCGATCAGTGTATTGGCCCACGGTCGCTCCTTTCGTACCCGCAAATACCGCCGATTGATTCAGCGGGACCTCAATGATTTCACCGTGTTTGGGCGGGTTGATACAACCGGAAAAGCCGGTGTGGCCATGGGTGTAACGCGCAAGCGCAGCGGGGAGAGTCACTTTCGTATCGACGGCGCCGGCATTAATTCTTCGGCCGAGTTGGCGGTTCATCTGCCGCTTTTGGTATTGAATGCCGAGTCCTTTGGGCTTTTGGCTGGATCACCGAAACAGCGCCGCCAGTTTTTCGACTGGCTGGTGTTTCACGTGAAACCTGAGTTCAGAGCCACTTGGCGGGACTACAGCCGCTGTGTAAAACAACGGAATAGTTTGCTGCGTCGTGATAAAATTGGCTATTCGGATCTGCATCCATGGGATACGGAAATAGCGCGACTGAGTGTTTTGATTGAGCGGAACCGTCTGGCCTGCGTTGCGCCGTTCCTGGAGGAGTTCAGGAAGTTAGCGGACGGCCTGGATAGTGGCTTTGGCAATATCACCGCGATTGAATATTTGAGTGGCTGGAAGAGCGACGAGGACTATCAGGCCCAGTTACTCGAGGCATTTCCCCGGGACCGTAAGCTGGGTTATACCAGTCTGGGCCCGCACAAAAGCGATCTCAAAATTACAGTTGGTGGTTTACCGGCGGGGGAGATTTTGTCCCGCGGACAGCAAAAATCCATGATAGCCGCGCTTCATGTCGCCGAAGCTCGGGTGTTCACCCGCGAGAACCGACAGGGCTGCGTTTTTTTGATCGACGATATGCCGGCGGAGCTGGATGCCGCCAATATTCAGCGCGTGGGGCAGTGGATCAATGCAACATCCTCCCAGGTGTTTGTGACCGGGGTAGAGTTCAAACCCATGCGCGACCTATGGCCGGAACTGGGCAGTAAAACCCCCAAAGTGTTTCACGTGAAACAGGGCGATGTCACTGAAATTCCCTGGGAAGAAGCAGGCTGACCATTAGCCGGGAATTCGATGTTCGGTATTTTCCGAACCCTCAAGAAACATTGGAGCAATCAATGGCAGAAACACAAGATTACAATTCTTCCAGCATCAAGGTATTGAAAGGACTGGATGCCGTCCGCAAACGTCCTGGGATGTACATTGGTGATACGGATGATGGCACCGGTTTGCATCACATGGTGTTTGAGCTGGTAGATAACTCTATTGATGAGGCCCTCGCGGGCCATTGCTCCGAAATACGCATCGTCATTCATCCGGACGAATCAGTATCAGTTTCCGACAACGGCCGGGGCATACCCACCGAAATGCACGATGAAGGTGTCTCCGCCGCGGAAGTCATTATGACCGTGCTCCATGCAGGCGGAAAGTTTGATGACAACAGCTACAAGGTCTCCGGCGGTCTCCACGGCGTGGGTGTCTCCGTGGTCAACGCCCTCTCTGAAACCTTGAAATTGACCATTCGTCGTAATGGACAAGTATTCGAACAGATTTATCACCACGGTGTTCCCGATGCACCCTTGAAAGTGGTCGGCGAAACCGATATCAGTGGCACCGAAGTACATTTCCGTCCGTCCGCGGAAACCTTTACCAGCATCAAATTTCATTTCGAGCAGCTGGCAAAACGTTTGCGAGAACTCTCCTTCCTGAACTCCGGCGTCAAAATCGTGTTGCAGGACGAGCGTTCAGGCAAGGAAGACGTCTATCAGTACGAGGGCGGCCTGCGCGCCTTTGTGGAGTATCTGAACCACAACAAGACGGCCATCAACAAGGTCATGCATTTCACAGCATCGCGGGATGACGGCGTCGGTGTGGAAGTGGCATTGCAGTGGAACGACGGTTTCCAGGAAAACCTCTACTGCTACACCAATAATATTCCCCAGCGCGATGGTGGTACCCACCTGGCGGGCTTTCGCGGTGCACTGACCCGAAGTCTGAACAACTATATCGAGAAAGAGGGGTTGGCGAAGAAAGAAAAGGTCACCACCACCGGTGATGATGCCCGCGAAGGCCTCACGGCGATCGTGTCGGTGAAGGTCCCGGATCCGAAATTCTCATCACAGACGAAGGACAAGCTGGTTTCCTCCGAAGTGAAGACGGCCGTCGAACAGGAGATGGGTGCCGCCTTCAATGATTATCTCCTGGAGAATCCTCAGGAAGCCAAAGCCATAGTCGGCAAGATGATGGAAGCGGCCCGCGCCCGCGAAGCAGCCCGCAAGGCCCGCGACATGACCCGCCGCAAAGGTGTACTGGATATTGCCGGTTTGCCGGGCAAGTTGGCGGATTGCCAGGAGAAGGACCCCGCATTGTCTGAACTCTACCTGGTGGAGGGTGATTCCGCCGGTGGTTCCGCCAAGCAGGGGCGCGACCGACGCACCCAGGCCATACTGCCCCTGAAGGGCAAAATTCTCAACGTTGAAAAGGCGCGCTTTGACAAGATGCTGTCGAGTGCCGAAGTGGGCACCCTGATCACTGCCCTGGGTTGCGGTATCGGTGCCGAAGAATTCAACGCCGACAAACTGCGCTATCACTCCATCATTATCATGACGGACGCCGACGTGGATGGCTCCCACATACGTACACTGCTGCTGACCTTTTTCTTTCGCCAGATGCGCGAGTTGGTCGAGCGCGGCCACATCTTCATCGCCCAGCCGCCCCTGTACAAGATCAGCAAGGGTAAACAGGAACAGTACCTCAAGGATGAAGAGGCCCTGACCCAGTTCCTGACCAATGCGGCCCTGGACAGCACCGCTCTTCATCCCAGTGAAGATGCTCCGGCTATCGCCGGGGAGCAGCTGGAACAATTGGTCGCCGACTTCCGCAAGGCCATGAAATCCGTCGACCGCATGTCTCGTGTCTATCCCCACGAAGTCCTTGAGGAGCTGGTTTATTTGCCGACCCTGACCTACGATCACCTCTCCGATCAATCTAAGGTCGAAGCCTGGGCACAACAATTAGGCAACCGTCTGACCCAGTTGAGCGAATCGTCCAGGACCCACCGCTACCAGGTCACCGTGGTCGAAGACCCAGAGCGCCACCAGTACCTGCCACAGCTCGACATAGTCGCCCACGGCGTACCGCGACGCCTGCGCTTCACGGCGGATTTCTTCGAATCGCCCGATTACGCGGTTATGTGCAAGGTCGGCGAAACCCTGGTTAGTCTGCTCGAAGAAACCGCTTATGTCGCCAAGGGCGAACGCAGCCAACCGGTCAAAAGCTTCAAGGAGGCCCTGGACTGGATCATGGCTGAATCCCGCAAGGGCTACAACGTGCAGCTCTATAAAGTTCTGGTCGAAATGAACCCGTAGCAACTCTGTGAAACCACCATGGACACCGAAACCCGCCGAATTC
>CAZEWY010000143.1:0-9518 GCA_964515945.1 uncultured Cellvibrionaceae bacterium | reverse complement strand
GGGCTATCACCCGCTATGGCCGCCCATTTCAGAGCGTTACACGCCCCTCAAGTCGACCAGCCGATTCAAGGGGTACGGCTTGGAGTTTCTCAGAAACAACAGCTTAGAAAAATCAACCAAGACTGATTTGAACCTCAACACCCGCAGCCAAATCCAGCTTCATCAGGGCGTCAACCGTCTTTTCTGTCGGCTCAACAATGTCGAGCAGACGCTTGTGCGTGCGAATCTCGTACTGATCTCGTGCATCTTTATTAACATGCGGTGAAATCAGGACCGTAAAACGCTCTTTGCGCGTCGGCAGCGGGATCGGGCCGCGCACCTGAGCACCTGTCCGCTTGGCGGTTTCAACGATTTCCTGCGTTGAAGCGTCAATCAGCTTGTGATCAAAGGCTTTCAGCCGAATCCGAATGCGTTGATTCTGCATGTGAACCAAAACTCCAAATACTTTTTAAAGAACAATTGGCCGGTCGCGTGCGGATCCCGCCAAAAAGGAGGCGCAATTGTAATGAGGCCCCCAGGGGCTGTCAAGCTCTGTTCACAAGAATTCATGGGCCTGTCGACCGGACTCGGACCCTTAGGAATCGCCTGTGAAAACCACTCCACGCCACTGACACCTAAAACAACCGCTTGCCGCGCTCACCTCTGATCGCGGGGGCGCACTATAACAGGTACCGCATCGCGATATAAGCTACTCTGGCGTCTTTTCTTTCAAATGGAATGAACGATTGGTCAGACAAAGGAAAAAACCTCTCTTGCCGCACCCACCCACCGGCAACCGGGGCCCCACCTCTCATCACCACTAAACCTCAAACGTAAACCCCTGCTCCGTCAGGCGCCGGTACACCTGGGCGTCAAACCGATAGAGTTCCGCGGCCCGGTGCGCTTTCTGCTTCTGTTTTTCGTTGCAGGCGATCAGGAGGCCCATTTTCATCATTTTGCGGCGAAAATTGGGTTTGTCCAACTTCACCGACAGCACGGATTCGTACAGTTCCTGAAGCTGCAACAGGGTGAACTTTTCCGGCAACAGATTGAATCCAATAGGCTCGTGCCGCACCTTATGCTTGAGAGAATCCAGCCCACAGCGCAGGATATCCTTGTGGTCATAGATCAGGTCCGGGCAGGCATCGGCGTCACACCACTGCACCTCCGAGGCAGTAAACCCCGCCACCACTTCGAAATCTTCCTGGCGAACCAAAGCCGAGTAGGCCACTGTCAGCACCCGGTCGTAGGGAAACCTCTTGGCTTTTCCAAAAGCTCTCAATTGATCGAGATAGATACTGGACAAGCCGGTCAGGTCCCTGAGCAGACGATAGGCCGCATCATCGACATCCTCGTCCCGGTATATCCATCCGCCCGGCAGGCCCCACTTGCCCCGACTGACGCCCTCCCCGTGCTGAATCACCAACACCTTCAGCTTGCTGTCGTCACTGAGCCCAAAGATGACACAGTCGATGGAGACTGATTTCAGGACATTGGGATTGGTGGGCAAGTCCGGCGATACGATGTTTTTCGGGGCAGTACTTTTTCTGGCGGTCATTGTTATGGAATCTCTTTTTTTCATTAGATCGCGCACTGCCGGCCAGATGCAAGACCGAAGCCGCTTTTCATCAATACAGGCAACGGCTCCTTCCGTCACCCCGTTATAGTTAAAAATACTATATATTCCCGATTTTGCTAAGTACACAGATTCCGACCCACCCGTAACCTGCTTACAGTTTCGGGGGCCACCACCAGATGCTTGATCCGTTTGAGACCGAAAAAAAATGGCCTGCTCTCTGAGCGTGGCCATTTCAATCGCAAGCACTGCCGTTTTCCGGTCAGGGAAGCGCGCGGTAGACGAAGTTGTCGAAGCGTACCTCGCCCTCGCCAGCGGCATAGATAGCCGGCTTCAAGGCCAGAAACCCGTAGGCCACGTTGTGGTGGTAGCCGGACACCTCCATCTGGGTCTCGAATTTGCCCCAAGTTTCGCCCTTGTCGGTACTGTAGTGAATCGTCAGGATGTGGCGGTTGTTGGTTACACGCAAACGCACTTTGTTGTCTATGCCTGCGGGCTTGCCCATGGTGCGCTCCATACCGTAGCGGTGCATGATGAAGTCGTCCTTGTTGACGCCCAGGCCCGCATAGAGCTTGTCGTTGTAGAACAGCAACACACCGCCCTGTGCCTTCTCGTCGAACTCGATATCCACCTCAAACTGATAGGCCTGATCGCCGGCAATAAAGGTGAGAGGCGATGAGTCGCCGGGCGTGCTGCCTTCGGCTCCGAGCACTAACTTGCCCTTCTTGTACTTGACCCGCTTGTTTTCCTCTATATCGCCCTTGAAGAAAGCCCACTGAATACCGAACTTGTTGGTGGAGAAGTCATCGGAAAGCGCCATGCCGTGAACCACGGCCTCGCCACCCTTGGGCTTGGGAATAGGTTTGCCGACATCGTAGCCCCGGGTTTTGTACCACCCGTCCTCGGTCCACTCGATGGGCTCCAGCAGCGCCTGGCGGCCCAGGTTGTAATAACCGTTCTCGTAGCCGTGGTACACCATATACCACTCGTCATCGGGACCTTCCGCACCGGGTCCCTGCACCAGGGTCGCGTGTCCGCGGGACCACCATTTTTCCGCAAAGGAGGTGGTGCGCACCACCGGGTTGTAGGGAGAGTTTTCCCAGGGGCCGTGGATGGATTTGGAACGCGCGGTAATGACCATGTGGCCGGTCGGCGGTCCCGCCGTGCCCCCCACGGCGGTGGTCATATAGTAGTAGTCGCCGTGGCGGGTGATCTTCGGTCCTTCCTGGGCGTAGCCCTCGACAACCCACTCCTCGGGATAGCGCCAGCCGTCATAGGTATGCTTGATGTCACCCACGATGCTAAGACCATCATCGGAAATTTGTGAATAGTCGCCGTGGGAATAGAACAGATAGCGTTTGCCATCCTCGCCCACCGCGTGGCCGGGGTCGATGCGATCCGGATGAATGTCCTTGGGATCCATGTCGATGGGGTCAGACCAGGGGCCATGAATGTCATCGGCGTAAACCACATAGATCGAATTGTGGCCAGGCAGTTTGGCCGGAATATATAAATAGTAGCGCCCATTGTGCTTGGTGAGCTCGGGCGCCCAGATGCTGCCGATATATTCCTTCACCGCCGGGCCCACCGGCTCCCAGTTGACCAGATCCCGCGAATGCCAGATGGTCAACGCCGGATAGGCCTGGAAGGTGGAGAAGGTCATATAGTAATCATCGCCATCTTTCAAAATACTGGGGTCGGGATGATCACCGGGCATGATGGGGTTCAGATAGAAGCCGTTTCCGAGATCCGCCTTGCGCTGATTCTCTATGCCGCGCTGCCAGTCCTGGCAGGGCTTCAGAAACTTGTTTTGTGAGCGAATGGCTTCTTCCACGGGTGTGCAGTCATCGGATGCGGCAGCCGCACTGCACACATACCCACCGCAAAGTAGTGCCGAAACGGCAACTGCGGATAGTCGTTTTTTCATTGGGAGTTCTCCGGAGATGTAGTCCCGCTTTGGGTTCTTTCAAATAAAAAAGCCCGGGGACAAAAACACTTATCCCCGGGCAAACCAGAGCACAGATTAAAGCTGGTACTTAACGCCTACCTTGAATACGCGACCGGTGTGGTCATACTCGTAGCGACGGTCGGTTTCCATGTCGACCCAGCGGTCCTGGTAATTGTCTGTCAGGTTCAGCGCTTCCAGACTGACACTCCACTGATCGCTGATGGTGTAACCAGCGGTAAAGTCGACATTCAGAGTAGCGGCGTAGCCTTCGAACCGGTTGTTATTACCACTCTTTCCTGTGTGGTAATCGTCGCGATAAGCAGCGGAAATACGCGCATCAAACTTGTTATCCTCGTAGTACAGAGTCGCGTTATAGGAGTTATTTGAAAGTCCCTCCAGGCGCTCCTGAATACGATCATCCTCGCCGTCACCATCGCGATCGCCGAAAGTGTAAGTTACATCGGAATCTACATAGGTGTAGTTGGCGATAACACCGAAGTTGTCGAGGATGGTGCCTTCGCCGCCAAATATGGACAGCGGAGTCTGGATTGCAAGCTCGGCGCCCTTGATCTTGGCACCGGGACCATTACCCAGTGAGGATATTTCCCAGGTCTCACCTTCCGGATCCTGCCCCGCGGGAGAAGTCGGATTCAACAACGACAGCGGCAAACCAGTGGATGCGTAGGTACCCGTGGTCAGCGTATTTATCGGACGAGACTCGATGTCCTTGTGAAACAGCGCCAGGGACAACAGGGATTCGTCAGAGAAGTACCACTCCAGAGACGTATCAAAGGAGTTGGCACGAGTCGGATCCAGGTAGGGGTTTTGGTAGGACACTTCGTAGTTGAAGTCGTCCACGCTACCGCCAGGAGACAGACTACCCAAGCCCGGACGCGTCATAACCTTGGCTGCCGAGAAGCGCCATACCAGATCCGGCGTCAGATAAAGTGCTGTGTTCAATGAGGGCAGGAAGTCGCTGTAGGGGTCACGGTCAATGGTACGCCAGAAGTCTCCCACATAACCCGAGGATTTCTGATCTGTACGAGCGTAGCGTCCACCAACATCAAACATGAAGTCCATGCCGCCCAGTTCGATGTCACCATTCAATTGTACGAACACTGCACTCGTCTGCTCTTCAATGACGCTGGTGTCACCCTTGTCCAGCACCAGCGGCAGGTCGCTCAGACCAATGGCGTCAGACCAGGCTCCCAGATTGGGAATGGCCCAGCGAGAAGTACTGCCGGCGGCAACATCACCTTCAAAGGTATAAATATCCGACAAGGCATCGGTGGCGGGGATCCCGTAGACACCCGGATCCTGTTCACCATCGTTGTCCAGATCGCAGTCATAGAGACCGGCCGCACAGACACCCTGATCTCTTTCGAAACCTGTTGCATCGAAGGTGAACTTCTTGTAATTCACACCGGCCTGCAGAGAGAAGCTCTCGTTCATGAACCACTCGACGTCAGCCGCGAGATTATCGAAGCCATGTTTCGTCAGCGAAGGCCTATCGCGCACTTCGGACATTTGGTAAATGGTTGGATCCGCTACATCTCGACCATTGAACGCCAGTATCGGATTCTCGTCGTCGGTGTAGTCGTAGTGGTAATTGTCATAGGCACGGTCGTCATACATGAAAGTGATTTCGTGAGGGAAATCCAGCTTGGATTGTGACGTGCCCACGAGCAGGTTGCCTGACAGCTCATCGCTGAATTCATGGTCGATACGCAGACCGACCTGATGGAAAGTTGTTGTCCAGGCTTTTTCGAAATTCTCACTACGCAACCAGGCATTGTCCACCGTCATGGTTGTCAGGTTGTTGGTTTCGGGATCATAGGTGTAGTCGGTAACATCCATCCCCTCCTCGTTACCACGCATCAGAACTTCCAGCCACTTCTCGCCCCGTGCAGCATCGTACTCGGAATAGAGGACATCCAGGCCAATGGTGGTTTTATCCGATGGACGGAATTGCAAACCGCCGGTCAGACCCAGCCGCTTGCGATCGACTTCGATCACACCGTAACGGGGAATCCGCGGGTGGAAGGCATTGGCAACTTCGGCGCAATTACCGGCGCCCGCTATCAAATCGCCCTCGGCGTCAAGGCAGTCCACACCTTCCACCGAAGCAAAAGGCGCCTGTTGCCAGCGCACGGTATTATGGCCGAGTTCTTTGGCGGTGGTGTCCGAATAGGCTGCCGACAGCGACACGCCCCAAATGCCATTGGGATCGTGATAAGCAAAGAGGCCGGAAACTCGGGGGCCGCTTTCTTCGGTCAAGCCGTTATATTGGAGCTCGCCGGAGGTAACGAAGGTCACACCTTCTTCATAATTGAACGGTTGTCCGGTATTCAAGTCGACCACAGCACCCAGGGAGCCTTCATCGACATCAGCCGTCGCCGTTTTACGCACAACAATTGAACTGAATAGTTCAGATGCAAAAACGTTGAAGTCAAACCCGCGACCGCGATTGGGTCCACCCTCGCCGCCGGTGGCCGCGATGGCCTCCATGCCATTGATACGAATGCGGGTGAATTCGCCAGACAAGCCGCGTACGGTAATGGCGCGACCTTCTCCAGAGTCACGGGTGATGGCAATACCGGGAATTCGCTGCAGGGATTCCGCCAGATTTTGATCAGGAAAGTCAGCGATGTCGTCGGCCATAATGGCGTCTACGGCACCGACATTGTTCCGCTTGACGTCCAGCGCTCGCTCAAGGCTGGCTCTGAATCCGGTAACAATCACTTCTTCCACGGCTGATGCGGCTGCATTGCCCTCCTGAGCCTGTGCAACACCGGCGCTCGCCATGGCTATGGCCACGGCCAGCGCGGAGCGCCGACCGAGCAGTTTGAGACCTGACTTTGGATTGCGACTATAGGATGTCATTGATTTCCCCTCATTGTTGTTGTCTTTGATTGTGCTGGTTTTGGTAGGATCCAGGCTTGATTATTGGTCTAGGAGTCTGCGCGGCAGGAAATTGCCCTACTGCGCAGACTCCTTCTCCCTTTTACTTCTTGTCCGAATGACCTTTTTATCATAGATTTTATTGGACTACCATATGGTAATGCCAATTTTTTCATTGTGGACAGCCATAATGCGACTCAGTCCACCTCTGCATTCTGGGCTCAACCGCCCGTATTCGGTGTAATAGCGCTGATTATTCCTCAGAATGATATTTGAAATCATAAAAGTGGTCAGGCAGGTTATAAAGGCACGGCAGCGCCCTGGCTGGTTTTTCTGGCCAACTCGACAAAAACATAATAGTCTATTTGACCAAATGGCTCAAAATGGCCATACCTTGTTAAGGTTTACATTATTCCGGCTTTACCAATCAGGAGAGTGTGATGGGATCTTTGGCGACCCGAACGGTGGGATTTTTCTTGGGGTATTTGCTTCTAGTCTACGGCTGTACTGGTCATGGCAGAGACAAGCCGATGCCAATACCGACCAGTGAAACCATGCAATTGTGGTATGACACTCCGGCCACTGAATGGGTTGAGGCCCTACCCATCGGAAATGGCCGGCTGGGCGCCATGGTTTTTGGTGGCATTGAGCGCGATAGACTGCAACTGAATGAAGATACCGTCTGGGCGGGCCAACCGAATAACAATGTGGGTACCGGCCTGAAGCCTCATATTGCCCGGGTTAGGGAGTTGCTGACGGCGGGAAACTATGAGCAGGCGCAGGTTTATGCCAATATGCATATCAAGTCGTCCAATCAAGGAATGCCCTATCAAACGGTGGGCAATCTTCTGCTCGAATTTCCAGGCCACGGCAATGTTGACAATTATCGCCGCGCATTGGATATCTCCACCGCCGTCGCTACCACCACCTATGAATTCAAAGGCGTGACCTATAAACGGGAGTATTTGAGCTCATTTACCGACCAGGTGATCGCAATACGATTAACCGCCAGCCAAAAGGGGACAATCAGCTTTGACCTGAATTTCACCTCTCCTCAAAAACATTCCACCACCGCAAGCGCAGGTATGCTGAAGATCAAAGGCGTGAGTGGCGATTTTGATGGACTGGACGGCAAGGTCAATTTCACTTCCCTTATCAAGCCCCAAATCAGCGGCGGGGAGCTTGTCCATAAAGGGCAGTCGCTTCAGGTAAAGGGCGCCGACAGTGCCACTGTCTATATCGCAATCGCCACCAACTTCAACAGTTACAACGATTTGAGCGGCGATCCTAATATTCGGGCTTCCCGGGCCTTGCACGCGGCTGAGTCTAAAGCCTTTGCCGTCGCCAAGGCCGAACATATCGCTTATTACAAACGTTTTTTCGACCGTGTCACTCTGGATCTTGGCCAGACTCCGGCCATGAAGCAGCCAACGGACGAACGTATAGCCGCCTTCGCGCGGAGCAATGACCCGCAAATGGCGGCACTTTATTTTCAGTTTGGCCGTTACCTGCTGATATCCAGCTCACAACCCGGCACCCAGCCCGCTAACCTGCAGGGTATCTGGAACCCGCACATGCGTCCGCCCTGGGACAGCAAATACACGGTCAACATCAATACAGAAATGAATTACTGGCCTGCCGAAGTCACAAATCTCAGCGAGTTACACCAGCCACTGTTCAGTATGTTGAAGGATCTTTCGGTGACCGGCCAGGAAAGCGCGAGCGGGATTTACGGCGCGCGCGGCTGGATGATGCACCACAACACCGACCTGTGGCGAATAACCGGGCAAGTTGACAATGCGTTTTATGGTCAGTGGCAGGGCGGCGGGGCCTGGCTGACGCAACACATCTGGCAGCACTACCTTTATACCGGGGATCGTGCATTTTTACGCGAATATTATCCTGTCATGCGCGGAGCGGCCTTGTTTTTTGCCGACAGCCTGCAACGAGAGCCGAGTCACGGCTGGCTGGTAGTCAGCCCTTCGAACTCCCCCGAAAATGCCTACCTCAATGGCGAGATCAGAAGCTCAATCAGCGCCGGAACGACCATGGATAACCAACTGGTTTTCGACCTCTTCTCCAATGTGATTGACGCGGCTCGTATCCTTGAAATTGACAGCGGCTTTGCTGCGGAACTCCAAAAGAAGCGCGCCCAATTACCACCCATGCAGGTGGGCAGGCACGGGCAATTGCAAGAATGGCTGAAAGACTGGGATGACCCCGAGGACCACCACCGGCACGTATCCCACTTGTATGGCCTCTACCCCAGTAACCAGATTTCCCCCTATCGCACGCCCGCGCTGTTTCAGGCCGCCCGACAATCGCTGATTCAGCGTGGCGATGTATCAACGGGTTGGTCAATGGGCTGGAAGGTCAACCTCTGGGCGCGCCTCCTGGACGGCAACCACGCATACAAACTACTTAGAAATCAAATAAGCCTGACCACCGCCACGGAAACGTCGGAAGCCGGCGGTACCTATCCGAATATGCTGGATGCACACCCACCCTTCCAGATTGATGGCAACTTCGGAGTGACGGCGGGTATTGCCGAGCTTCTGATGCAAAGTCATGATGGCGCCGTACACATTCTGCCAGCTTTGCCCGATGCCTGGCCCGACGGGCGTGTAGAGGGTCTGGTTACCCGGGGCGGATTTGTGCTGGGTTTCAGTTGGAAAGGGGGTGAGCTGCAAGCACTCCGGGTGCATTCCACTCTGGGTGGCAACCTCAGGCTACGCGTGAATGTGCCGATTGAACTCAGGGATGGCACCGAGCTTAGCTGGGCAAAAGGCGAAAATCCAAATCCGTATTTCGCCATACCCCATATCAAACAGCCGTTGCTCAAGGTGACCCCCGAATCGCTCGACCTGACACCCAGCCTGCTGTTTGATGTCGCCACAGAAGCCGGCGGCAGTTACCATTTTGTACGCCGTGTTAATTGAGCTATCAGCAGCCATAAAAAACCCCGGTCGAAGCCGGGGTTTTTGGTGTGCCATAAAGCGAGTTACGCTTAGGCAATGACTTTAGCCACAACGCCGGCGCCAACAGTACGGCCACCTTCGCGGATGGCGAAACGCAGGCCGTCTTCCATCGCAATCGGGTGGATCAGGGTCACGG
>CAZEWY010000142.1:0-9571 GCA_964515945.1 uncultured Cellvibrionaceae bacterium | reverse complement strand
CCCTCATCGGTGTCCCTGACCTGGGTAAAGAGCGCGTGCAGCAGAGGCTGGGGCAAAAAATCTGGTAGGCTGACATAGCCGTGAAGAGATATCTGCTCGGCAATTCTGGCGAACAAGTCCCTGCCGGAAGGGCCACAGGTGCTGGTTATCGCGGGCATGGCTGGATGCTGTCCTGTAGGGATAAAGCGCGTTTATACTACCAATGAGAGTATTCCACCAGCGGCATTTACTTAGGAGATACCATAATGAACTCTGACGACTCCGGCGACGCCACTTTTAACGAACCGCAACCTCCACGCGAATACGTGGGTTTCTGGCTGCGGCTGGTTGCCACATTGGTAGACACGATTCTGATGGTAATGATTCTCTACCCCTTGCTCGCCCTGTTCTTTGGCTGGCGCCTGCACTACGAAGGCCTGGGGGTTGGCAGCACCCTGCTGAGTTATCTGCTGCCCGCCATAGTGATCGTGATTTTCTGGATATACCGTTCGGCGACGCCGGGCAAGATGGTGATAGGAGCTGAAATCGTCGACGCAAAAACCGGTGGCCAGCCTTCCACGGGTCAATTTATTGGCCGTTACCTGGGCTACTACCTGTCCAGCTTCATTTTCTGCCTGGGATTCCTTTGGGTAGCCTGGGACGGACGCAAGCAGGGCTGGCACGACAAGCTCGCCGGCACAGTCGTTGTCAAACGTTGATTTTGAGCCTGTTGGCTCAAACGTGTGCTAATCGGTATCGGACTGAGCCGGGCGATAAACACCCACATTGGTATAGCCCTGATCCCATAAATGCGCCGCGTGGAGGCCACTCATCACGCCCTTGTCACAATAGAGCATATAGCGGGCGCCGGGATCCAGTTTGGCAAATTCCGCATTCAACAAATAGAAGGGGATCGCCATCAGCCCGTTGTCCCCGATCGACAGAGGCCTGGCCTCCTGCTCGTCCGGGTGACGGATATCGATGACGGTTTCTTCGGGCAGCAGATAGGCGCGCTTATCCACCGGCGCGGTCGTGCGGTCGTCGTCCATCACGGCATCGATGGATTGCATGCGGGATTCGGCAATTGCTGCCTCCAGCACTCCCATATCGAAATTTTCTTCCTGCAACAGGACGCGATCCAGCCGCGTCTTGGCCGAGGGCCGCACGGAAATCACACCGCAGTATTCCGGCATGGCAGCCGAAAATTCTTCCGCACCAATAAAGCGCGACTGGTCGATGATGTCGCGCTTGTCCATGGTGATCAGTGGCCGCAGCACCATCTTTTCGGTTACCCGGTCGATCACGGCCAAATTGGTCAGGGTCTGGCTGGACACTTGGGATACCGCTTCGCCAGTGATCAGGGCTTCAATACCCGCCCGCTCGGCCACCTGGGTGGCGGCGCGCAGCATCATCCGCTTGAGGATCACCCCCATGTAGGCCGGGTCCACCTTCTGCAGAATTTCCGACACCACGCCTTCGAAAGGCACGGTGATGAACTTGACCTTGTGGGTGGAGGCAAACCGATTCCACAGATACCAGGCCACCTCCTTCACCCCCAACTCGTGCTCCCGCCCACCGAGGTTGAAAAAGCAGAAGTGCGTGCGCAGGCCGCGCTTCATGGTCAGGTAACTGGCCACCGTGGAATCGAAACCGCCGGAGATCAGCGATAGCACCGGATCCTGAGTCCCCACGGGAAAGCCACCCAGGCCGGGAAATTTGCGGTCGACCACATAGAGGGTGTCGTGGCGCACTTCCAGCTGAACCTCGATATCGGGATTCTTGAGTTTGACGCCGGCAGCTTCGGTCTGTTGATTGAGGCCGCCGCCAACGTAGCGTTCCAGGTCGGTCGAGGTGAAGCTGTGCTCGCCATTGCGTTTGACCCGGACGCAGAAGGTCTTGCCGGCCAGAGCCTCTTTCCATGAGGCCAGAGTATGCTCCAGCACCGAATCCATATCGCCGAGGGGAAAGACTTTTACCCGCGCGAAATTGGCGATTCCCGGGGTGCAGCTCAGCACTTCCACAACCTGCGCGGCCAGTTGTGGATCTTCGCCAGGCAGCTCCACCTCCAGCTTGTCCCAGTCCTGGCGCACCCGCGCCTTGACGTGCACCTGCTTCAGGAGCTGGCGCAGGTTGTCGGTAAGCTGCTTGCACCAGCGCTTGCGCACGGGGCCACTTTTGATGGTGATTTCGGGGAAGAATTTGACGACGAAATACATGAGTTCACGCTGAAGTGAATTAACAAAAAGACATTTAATGTAAGCGAGTACGGCTGAGACGCGGCGATATGCGCCATCTTGGTGCACATAAACATCAGATGCACCGGATTAGTGCAACCCCATGCCCTTATGAAGAGCATAAGCGACATCCGGCCCAGTACACGCGCCGCCTACGAGGCAGGCCATCATTATGGCACATAATTTGCCACTCCTGACTCACAACGAACTTGCGCCGGGACGAATAAGCAGGAAGAATGTCGTCCATCGCAGGCGCGACAACCTTTTTTGACAACTATATTGGCTAAGCCATTGCTTTGGAGGCACCATCATGTCAGAGAAAACTCTGAACCTGATTAAAGAAAATGAAGCTCGCTGGGTGGACCTGCGATTTACCGACACCCAGGGAAAGGAGCAGCACCTGTCTATCCCTTCCAAGGAAGTTGATGAAGACTTCTTTGAAGAAGGCAAAATGTTCGACGGCTCGTCCATTGCCGGCTGGAAAGACATCCATGACTCCGACATGATCCTCATGCCCGACGACAGCACCGCCGTGCTGGACCCATTCACCGACGAGCCCACTGTAAACTTGCGCTGCGACATCGTTGAGCCGGCCACCGGTCAGGGTTACGAGCGCGATCCACGATCCATTGCTCGCCGCGCCGAAGCCTATCTGGCATCCACTGGCCTGGGTGACACCGCCATGTTCGGTCCCGAGCCGGAATTTTTCGTCTTCGACGATATCAAATGGGCCACCGAAATGGGCGGCTGCTTCTATAAAATCAACTCCGAGGAAGCGGCCTGGTCTTCCGACTCAACCTATGCCGAAGGCAACATGGGCCACCGCCCTGGCGTCAAGGGTGGTTACTTCCCCGTACCTCCGGTCGATTCACTGCACGACGTCCGCTCATCCATGTGTAACGCCATGGAAGCCATGGGTCTGGATATCGAGGTGCATCACCACGAAGTGGCCACCGCTGGCCAGTGCGAAATCGGTGTTGGTGCCAACACACTGACCAAGAAAGCGGACGAAGTTCAGATTCTCAAATACTGCGTCCACAACGTGGCCCACGCCTACGGCAAAACCGCCACCTTTATGCCCAAGCCCATCGTCGGCGACAACGGCAGCGGCATGCATGTGCATCAGTCCTTCAGCAAAGGCGGCGTCAACCAGTTTGCCGGCGACGCCTACGCGGGGCTGTCTGAAACCGCCCTCTATTATGTAGGCGGTATCATCAAGCACGCCAAGGCGCTCAACGCTTTCTGTAATGCTTCCACCAACTCCTACAAGCGTTTGGTGCCCGGTTTTGAAGCTCCGGTTATCCTGGCTTACTCCGCCCGCAACCGCTCAGCTTCCATCCGCATTCCGCACGTACCCAGCCCCAAGGGCCGACGTATCGAAACGCGCTTCCCCGACTGTACCGCCAACCCTTACCTGGCGTTCTCCGCCCTGCTGATGGCTGGCCTGGACGGCATCAAGAACAAGATCCACCCTGGCGACAGCGCGGACAAGGACCTGTACGACCTGCCTCCGGAAGAGCTGAGCGAATACCCAACTGTATGTAATTCACTGGAAATGGCTCTCAAGGAACTGGACAAGGACCGCGACTTCCTGAAGGAAGGCGGCGTCTTTACCGACGACGCGATTGATGCTTACATCAAGCTGAAGGAAAAAGAAGTCGAGCGCCTGGCCATGACCACGCACCCGGTTGAATTTGAGCTGTACTATAGCTGCTAGGTTTTAAGCTGTAAGCTTCAAGCCGCAAGCTAAACATCAAAGCCCGCCCATCCCGGCGGGCTTTTTTATGGGCGATCACTTTTTCCTGCTCACCGCTAACCGTTCACCACCTGTTATTATTATCTTTCACTTGCCGCTTACAGCTTGTGGCTTGCTGCTCATAAACCAACCCCGGAACCACAATTTGCCGTCCGATCCCGTCCCATCCCCCATCACCATACTCACTCATCCCCGCGAGAGCAGCCATGAGGTGAAGCGTAGTGTTTTTGTGGCGATTGCCGAGCCCCTGGCGCAACCGGCCGAGGTCGAGGCTTTGCTGAAAAAACACCACCATGCCGATGCCCGTCACCATTGCTGGGCCTGGCGTTGCAATGGCGAATATCGATTCAGTGATGATGGCGAACCCGCCGGCACGGCCGGGCGCCCGATTCTGCAAGCTCTGGAAGGTGCCGGTATCGAGCGGGCACTGGTCATCGTGCGGCGCTATTTCGGCGGCATAAAACTCGGGGCCGGAGGCCTGGTGCGCGCCTATAGTTCCGCTACTACCGGCTGTCTGACCCTCGCCCGGACCCGCCAACTGACGCCGCATCTACACCTGGAACTACAAGTGCCTTTTGAGCATACCCAGGCCCTGTTTCAGTTGATGGGCCCGTTCCAGACGCTGCCGCCGATTCATTCCAATCAAGGGGTGACCATGAAGGTTCTGGTCGACCTCGAACAGAGCGAGACCCTGCTCAGCGAATTGCGCAATCAGACCCGTGGGCAGGTCCATATTCAACACGGCGATACCGTATTAGCCTGATTGTCGATCTGGACGATAAGCTGGACTTCCCCTTGTAGCTTGCCGCTCTCTCGCAGCTCTTCCTACCAGCAACCTCATTAGTGCTATGATTTGACTTCAGACGAGCTCCACATTTATGGAGGTGTTCAGCCTATGAAATATCGCGCCCATTCCCTGTTGGCCACCACGGTTCTGATCACCATTTTTTGTCTGCCGCTTCAGGCCCAGGTCTATAAAATCGTCGACGAACGGGGCCGCGTCACCTATACGGATCAATTACCGCCGGACGACCAGAAACACGAAACCGTCGAGCTGGAACCTATCAATACCCAGCCGCCCGTGGAGCCGCGACGCGAACCGATATTTGTTCCCAACGAAGACCGCAACGAGGAACAGGTGAACTATCTCCTCGCGCTCTCATCCCCCGCCAACGAAACCCATGTTCCGCCCGGACAGCGGGATCTCCGGTTGGCAGCCCAGGTAAGTCCAGCGCTAAGGGCCGGTCATCGCATCCAGTTCACGATGAACGGGCAACCGCTGGGCCAAGCCAGCCAGGTGACCAGCCATCTCATCAAGGAGATCCATCGTGGCGAGCACCGCCTGGCCGTGCAAATTCTCGATGAGCGGGGTCGGGTCCTGACGACATCCGACCCGGTTACCGTTTATGTCCACCGCCCTTCTCTCAACTCTCCCAACCGGCGCGCACCAAATTAGTGCATGGCGCCCAGCCTTGAAGTAGACTTAACGGTGTACTGCACTCTTGTGGAGCAGTTGGTCGCCCCCTAAATCAGGGTACCGGCGCTGGAATAGTGAATTCTCGTGTCTATTCAATTAAACAGCGATGTTTTACGTATCGTCATTTTGTCGGCTTTTAGCGGCAATTAGCCACCAAAAGCATCAATTTTGGCGAATAATGGCCTCATCCCCGACGATACCGAATAACAACAAAAGGAGCGGGCGAATAACTGGAGCGGTTTTTGCTAAAACGGGTTTAAGACCCCCAAGGACCCCCTAATGCCAGAGCATTTACAGTTCAAACAATTACTCGACAGCATGATCACCGCTGTCATTGTTCTGGACCGAAAGCTACAGCTTTATCAGATCAATGCATCTGCCGAGGCCCTGCTCGGTATCAGCGGCAGCCAGTTGCAGGGCAAGTCCATTGATTACTGCTTCTTGGAAACGGACGGCACGCCGGATAACCTGCGCGAGGCGCTCCTCTACGGTCGCAACTTCACCAAGCGCAAAGCCCTTTGGCGCCTGCACAACCATACTGAAATCACCGTCGACTATTCGGTCACGCCCAGCCCCGAGACCAACACCCTGATCATCGAGGTGCAGCCCCTGGATCGCATGCTGCGCATCAGTCGGGAGGAGGCCCTGCTGTCTTCCCAGGAAACCTCGCGCAACCTGGTACGCAGCCTCGCCCATGAAATCAAGAACCCGCTTGGCGGGATCCGCGGCGCCGCGCAATTGCTGGCCCGCGAACTCCACTCGGAAGACCTGGAGGAATACACCGGCATTATCATCGACGAGACGGACCGCCTGCGGAAGCTGGTGGACAATATGCTGGGACCTTGTCAGCCACCGCAGCGCACCGCGGTGAATGTGCACGAAGTATTTGAACATGTCGCCACGGTATTGAAGGCCGAGGCTGGCGATAGTGTCCGCATTGAGCGCGATTACGATCCCAGTATTCCCGAAGTGCCCGCGGACAAATCCCAGCTGATACAGGCGGTGCTCAACGTAGCGCGCAACGCGATGCAGGCCATCCTGGAACAGGAGCGGGAGCAGGGTCAGAAGCAGAGCAGACACGAACCGGGCACCATTACGTTCGTCACGCGAATTCAGCGGCACTTCACCATCGGGCGCGAGCATCACTCGCTGGTTGCGCGCATGGACATTGTCGATAACGGCCCCGGCATTCCACCGGAGCTACTGGAGGATATCTTCTTCCCGATGATCAGCGGCCGCCCCGAAGGCACGGGGCTGGGGCTCGCCATCTCCCAGAATCTGATCAACCAACACCACGGTCTGATTGAGTGCCACAGCGGAGGAGGCCAAACCACCTTCTCCATTTACCTGCCACTGGAAAATGACTATGCACAAGCCTGACCTCGTCTGGATTATTGACGATGACCGCTCCATTCGCTGGGTGCTCGAAAAGTCACTGCAGCACGCGGGAATTCGCACCCACAGTTTCGAAAGCGGAGACAAGGCGCTGCACCAGTTGCGTCACGAGCGTCCCGACGCCGTCATCAGCGACCTGCGCATGCCCAATCTGGACGGACTGTCCCTGCTCTCCGACATGCGCGAGAACTATCCTTCCATTCCCATCATCATCATGACCGCCCATTCGGACCTCGACAGCGCCGTGTCCGCCTATCAGGGCGGGGCCTTCGAATATCTTCCCAAACCCTTTGATGTGGATGACGCCGTCGCCGTGGCCCGGCGGGCACTGACCCACGTGGAAGAGCAACGCAAGGAGATACCGGAAAAGTCGCCGGAACTCAATGCCGAGATCATCGGTGAAGCACCGGCCATGCAGGAAGTCTTTCGCGCCATAGGCCGGTTGTCGCACTCCAACATCACCGTGCTGATCAACGGCGAGTCCGGCACCGGCAAGGAACTGGTGGCACGAGCGCTGCACCGGCACAGTCCACGCAAGGACGGCCCCTTTATCGCCCTGAACATGGCGGCGATTCCCCGGGAGCTTATTGAATCTGAGCTTTTCGGTCACGAGAAAGGGGCCTTTACCGGCGCCGCCAATTTGCGCCAGGGTCGCTTCCAGCAGGCCGACGGCGGCACCCTGTTTCTCGATGAAATTGGCGATATGCCGGCGGAGACCCAGACTCGCCTTTTGCGGGTGCTTGCCGACGGCGAGTTCTACCGCGTCGGCGGACATATGCCAGTCAAGGTCAATGTACGCATCATTGCGGCGACCCACCAGAACCTGGAACAACTGGTCAAGGAAAACCGCTTCCGCGAAGACCTGTTTCACCGCCTCAACGTGATTCGCATTCATTTACCCAAAATGGCGGACCGCCGGGAAGACATCCCCATGCTGGTCCACCACTTCCTGCGCAAAGCGGCCCAGGAACTGGATGTCGAGCCCAAAATTCTCACCGCGGAAACCGAAGCTTACATCAGCAGTTTGCCCTGGCCGGGCAACGTGCGCCAACTGGAAAATACCTGCCGCTGGATCACCGTAATGGCCTCGGGACGGGAAGTGCACCTGCAAGACCTGCCACCGGAACTGGTCACCCACAAGGATGTGGAAGCCCCCTCCTCCGACTGGGAAAAGGCGCTGCGCACCTGGGCCGATCAAGCCCTGGCCAGCGGGCAACATGACATTCTCTCCAATGCGGTTCCCGCCTTCGAGCGCACGCTCATAGAAACCGCCCTCAAGCACACCGCCGGCCGCAAGCGCGACGCGGCCAACCTGCTGGGCTGGGGGCGCAATACGCTAACGCGCAAATTGAAGGAGCTGGGCATGTCAACGGCGGATGAGGATTAGGAGACAAAATCAGCGGCCATCAACGAAATCGGTGGGTCGCAGAAACTCTTCCGGCGGCAATACCTGGTGAGTAATGCGCACCGCCAGAATATCGCCATTGAACCAGTGCACCCGATTCATGCGCGCGCCTATGGACGTTTGGCCATTGGCGGCGATGGGCAAATAATCCACCTCCGCTGACAACTCCTTTTCACCATTGACATAGGCCGTAAACTGGCGATCCTTATAGGTGACAGCCGCGTGCGCCCACTCGCCGACCGGATGCACCAAAGTCTCGTCGATCAGCGTGTGTTGCGACACCTCCGATTTGATATAGGTATCCAGATACCACTGCTGCCGATCATTCAAGCGCAGCTCAATGGTAATACGCCGATTGGAATTATCCGGCGCTTCGATATGGAAGAAACGCGGCTCCCGGTTGTTCGGAAACGCATCATTGGGCCTGAAAATAATTTCCACCGTAAATTCAGTGGCATCGCCCAGCGGATTAGTGTCGACCAATAATCGATCCCCCTCGCCATCAAAGCTCACCGCCTGCCCATAGGGTGAATCAATAAGCTCTGGATTGCCCTCCGCCGTAACGGGTAAACCATCAATCTGTTCCAGGGAATTGATTTTCCAGAAGTGTTGTTGCGGTTGTTGCGCGCAGGGAGTGAACAGAACAATGGCACAGCTATAAGTGCAGAATTTTGCGACTGTGGATAGCAAGGTTTTTCTCCGGTTATGGCGTTTTGCGGTCCGCCGACGCAGGTGCAGGCGTTTACTCGGGAACCTGACGCAGTTTAATGATTAAGTTGGCCTGCGTCAGTAGACGCCTGCTGAAGCATTATTCGTTAGTGACCACTTACACCCATGAAAGTATATCGGGCAAGACCCGTTTTTGAGGGCGTACCCGCACAAATGCGGCTTCGGCCGGTTAACTCCAGCCCCTGCATTGAAGTTCAGTAACTTTTTGAAAATAAAGCAGTTATTCGTCTAGGGGAAACTTCGAAGAACGCCGGATAAAGGGCAGCGGCCACATAACCCGCAATGATAAGGGCGGTTCATTTCCGTAAATGGTTGATCTTGTGGAAAAAAGCTCTAGTATCAGCAAATGATAATGTAGATATAGGGCCGCGGGTTATGTGGCTGGGGCCCTTGAGTAAGCTGTTAGCTGAACATCTAACAATGAGTACTTAAGGAGCAAATATGGACTGGTATATCGTGGCAGCAGGAATTGTCGGGGTTTTTGTGTTATATAAACTTGCTACGGCAAGAACCCGAAAGGCTGCTAATACAGTTGCTGGTTCTCTAGCAGGCTGTTGAAATTCCCCTGCATGGGTACCGGCTTTGGTAAAATAGCG